>JAICSR010000470.1 GCA_025936795.1 Ktedonobacterales bacterium
GAGGGGCTAAGGAATGCCAGAGACCGGGACGCCATACGCGCGCTACAGCCGCGTCACCACTCGACGTGGCACGTTGCGCGCGCTCAATTGCCCGCTCGAACCTGAGCTGATGGTCGCGGAATTCTCTGGGGAGCTTCCTCCCGACGTGGCGCAGGCAGTGCGCGAGCATATCGCCATCTGCGAGACGTGTGGCGCGCGGGCGGTGGCGTTGCGCACGCCCTACAATCTGCTCACATCGCTGGGCGCCGAGCCAGTTCCCTACGTGCCAGACCTGCGCGACCGGGTGCGCCGCAAAGCCGCCGCCGAGGAGCAATGGCTTGGCCCGCTACGGGCGCTCGGCGCGCTGGGCCGCTATAGCGTGCTGGCGGTGGCTTTGGGCATCGTGCTGATTGGGCTGGTGGTATTCATGCTACGGGGCGCGCTGGTCTCCAGTGGCGTCTTTGCCACCGCGCGCACCACCAATGCGCTCACGCATGTCGTTCCAGCCGCGCCGACAGGTGTCATGCTGGCCGAGACTGATAAGGTCATGACAGTCAGCGGCGACGGCTTCGGCCAGAGCTGGCAGGTCGCCGAGGTGCTCGTGATCGATCAGCGCACTGGCCACGTCACGCGCTCGCTGCCAGCCGCCAACACCGGGCTGAGTGGTGGCTCAGCTTCGTCGCTCCCCATCGCCATCATCACGGACGGGCAGACCGTGTACGAGTTAACCTCAATGCAGAATGGTGGCAAGCAGGCGCTCGTTGCGATCAACGCCAGCACTGGCGCGACCCGCTTCATCCGGCCCCTGACGCTGCCCACAGGGAAGGCGCTGCCAGCGGGCGCACAGGCGCAATCGCTGGCGCTCTCGCCCGATCACCAGACGCTATTCGTCAGCGTCGGCGGGGCAAACGGCAAGCTGCTGAGCGTGCGTGCGCTAGTCATCGCGGCGGCGTCGGGCAAGGTGACGGCGGCTTACGATCCTGCGCAGATCACGTCAGTTCCGCTGCCCCCACCAACGAGCAGCCTGCCAGCCTCGGCCTTCCCCTCGCTGACGCCGATTGTGGACCTCTCGCAGATGACCTTCACAGAGGCGGCGCAGGGCGCGATTGTTCCCTCGCCTGATGGCGTCTGGATCTTCGACGCGCTCTATGCCAGCGACGCCCAGGGGGTCCACTACCTGCTCATCCGCCGCATCAATGCGGCGACCGGGCAGACCGCGCAGGTGTTGGGGCTGCCGGGACCATTCCACAGCGAACAGCTAGCGGCTAGCCCTGTCGTGAGTTCACCGCAGCTCTATCTCGTCTCTGGCAGCCCTGACGCCATCGCCTACGTGATAGACATCTCGCAGGTACAACCCACGCTGCTCGGCGATATCCCGCTCGGCGGCCCCACCACCACCAACGGCGCTGGGCTACACGACACGCTCTCCATCTGCCCCACGGCGGATGGGCAGCGGCTCTATGTGTCGGAAGACACCGGCTCAACCGATGGTGTGGTGAGCGCGCACACACGCTGGCTGCTCGATATGCAGGGGATGGGCGTGCTGGCGAGCGACTCTGAGGGAACGAGTGTCGGCGCCATCCTCGCGAACCCGTCCACCAGCCAATCGGCCAAGGTGTTTGCGCTGGTCAATGGCGACATTCAGGTGGGCGCGCCAGACTTCAGCGCAGCGTGGTCGCCCTGGCTGCACGCCAAAGATGGCACGCCCGTGCTGCGCCTGATCGCCAGCCAGCCGTAGCCGCCCGCCGCGCTACTCGCTGGGCTTGTCGGGTTCGCTGGGTTTGGGGCCGGTATAGCCTGGGCGAGTCCACGGCTGGCGCGCCTTGCGCCGGTAGCCGGCCAGACCGTGCAGTTCATAGATCGCCTGGATGATAGCCTCTTCGTTCCAGCGGAAGTCCATCGGCGGCGGCTGGCCCAGGTTGTCTACGATGCCATCGCTGCCGGTGAGCGCCACCAGCACTGTCGAGGCGCATTGGGCCATCGCGTTGAGGTTATAGCCGCCCTCCTGAACCACCACCAGCCGCCCATCGCAATAGCGCTCCGCCATCTCGATCACCTCCAGGGTCAGATCCGAGAAGTCGGGCGTGGAGAGGCGCATCTCGCCAAGCGGGTCGCGCCAGTGGGCATCGAAGCCAGCAGAGAGCAGAATGACGTCGGGCTTGAGGCGGTCGGCGACGGGCCAGAGTACCTGACGGAAGATCGGATCGTAGACGCTCCAGCCAGAGCCAGCGGGCAGCGGCACATTGATGGTCGCGCCGAGGCCTGGGCCATCGCCCTTCTCGCTCGATGCGCCCGTGCCGGGATACCAGGGATACTGGTGAGTGGAGAAATAGACCACATCGGGGTCGTCGTAGAACATCTCCTCCGTGCCATTGCCGTGATGCACGTCGTAATCCACGATCATCACCTTGCGCCAGCCGTGGCGTTGCTGCGCATAGCGTGCGGCGACGGCGACGTTGTTGAAAATGCAGAAGCCCATGCCATCGCGCGGGCGCGCGTGGTGGCCGGGTGGGCGCACCAGCGCATAGGCGTTGCGGGCGCGGCCCTCCGCGATGGCGTCCAGCCCGACCAGCGGCGCCCCAGCGGCCAGCAACGCCGCACGCATGCTGCCAGCGGAGACAAAGACCTCGTGGGTCAGCTCACGCGAGCCATGCTCACCTGACATCGCATCCTCATCGGCCTGCTTCTCCACCGCGCGCTCTACCCGGCGGATGTAGCGGACATCGTGGACGGTAGCCAGCTCTTGCTCGGTCGCTGGCCGAGGCGGCAGACGCAACGTCAATTCGCGCGGAATCGTGCCTTCGCGGATCAGCGCGTCTATCATCTCCATCGCGAATCGCACGCGCTCCGGCTGCTCCGGGAAGTCCGCAGGCGTCAGATGTTCGAGGAACGCCTCGTCATAGAGCAGCGCGGTCGGCAGGCGC
>JAICSR010000265.1 GCA_025936795.1 Ktedonobacterales bacterium
GGTCTACATTTCGCGTGTGCAGCACTCTGATCTGCTGCTCCTGCTGGCGCGCACAACGCCGCGTGAGCGCGTAGAACGACGTACCGATGGCCTCTCGATGTTTGTGGTTGATCTGCGCGAGGCGATTGGCCACGGGCTGACGGTGACACCAATCACGGTGATGCTCAACAACGAGACCAACGCCTTGCTGTTCGAGAATGTCGACGTGCCCGCAGAGCAGTTGATCGGCGAGGAAGGCCATGGATTCCGCTACCTGCTCGATGGGCTGAACGCCGAGCGCATTCTCATCGCCGCTGAGTGTATTGGCGATGGCCGCTGGTTTGTCGAGCAGGCGACAGCGCGAGCGCGCGAGCGGGTGGTGTTTGGCCGTCCTATTGGTCAAAATCAGGGCATCCAGTTTCCGATTGCGCTGGCCCACACGCATACTGAGGCCGCAGACCTGATGCGCTTTCGCGCGGCGGACCTGTTCGACACTAGCCAGCCGTGCGGCGCCGAGGCGAATATGGCCAAGCTGCTGGCGGCCGACGCCTCATGGGAGGCCGCCAATGTCGCCATGCAGACCTTCGGCGGCTATGGCCTGACGGTCGATTACGATATCGAACGCAAGTTTCGTGAGACCCGACTCTATCAAGTCGCCCCCATCTCAACCAATCTGGTTCTCGCCTATATCGCCGAGCACGAGCTTGGCTTGCCGAGGTCATACTGATGCTGCCTTTTGAGGGAATTACCGTCGTCGCACTGGAGCAAGCCGTCGCGGCGCCGTTTGCGACGCGTCAGTTGGCCGACCTTGGCGCGCGCGTCATCAAGATCGAACGCCCACCAGCGGGCGACTTTGCCCGCCGGTACGATGAAACCGTCAACGGGCTTTCCAGCCACTTCGTCTGGCTGAACCGTTCCAAAGAAAGCCTCACGCTCGATCTCAAGCACGAGTCGGCGCGTGCGGCGCTGCGTCGGCTGCTGGCGCAGGCCGATGTCTTCATCCAGAATCTCGCGCCCGGAGCCGTAGCGCGCCTGGGCTTCGATGCGAGCGCGTTGCGTGCGGAACATCCACGTCTGATCGTCTGCGAGATTTCGGGCTATGGAGCGACGGGGCCATATCGCGACAAGAAAGCCTACGATTTGCTGGTGCAGTGTGAGACGGGCCTGGTCTCTGTGACTGGTTCGGCTGACGAACCCGCGAAAGCCGGCATCTCAGTCGCCGATATCGCCGCTGGTATGTACGCCTACTCAGGTATCCTAACGGCGCTGTATCAGCGCGAACATAGCGGCGTCGGCGCTACGCTGGAGGTCTCGCTCTTCGAGGCGCTCGGTGAGTGGATGGGCTACCCGGCGTATTACGCGGCCTACAGTGGGACGCCGCCACCCCGCACCGGAGCGAGCCACGCCACGATCGCGCCATACGGATCGTTCGCAGCAGGCGACGGTCAGCAGGTCAATCTGGGGATTCAGAATGAACGCGAGTGGGTCGCGTTCTGCGAACTCGTGCTGCAACGTCCAGCCCTGGCGCATGATGAGCGCTTCGCGACGAACTCCGCACGCGTGGCGCACCAGCCGCAGC
The DNA here is from genome assembly GCA_025936795.1 of Ktedonobacterales bacterium. Lineage (GTDB taxonomy): Bacteria > Chloroflexota > Ktedonobacteria > Ktedonobacterales > JADMIN01 > JAKAIY01. Next base: position 1,559 of record JAICSR010000265.1, read on the forward strand.
TCAACGCCGAGATCGGCGCCGTCTTCGCCGCGCTCACGGGCGACGCGGTGATCGAGCGCCTCGACCGGGCGGAGATTGCCAATGCCCGCATGAACACCATGCTTGAGTTCTGGAACCACCCGCAGTTACAGGCGCGTGATCGTTGGCGCGAGGTGGACTCGCCAGTTGGCCCGATCCGCGCGCTCCTGCCTGCGCTCACCATGGCGGGCGTCGAGCCACGCATGGGCCCGATACCTGCGGTGGGGCAAGACACCGAGGTAATCCTGCGCGAGTTGGGCTATACGCCGGAAGAGATCGCGGCACAGCGGCGCGCAGGCGCGATTTGAGCGAGAGTGAGGCTGCAGAAAGCTCTCATAGCAGGGAAGGGAGCGCGACGGATGACCGTCAAAGAAGGGTGGCGTGGGCGATTCTTCGAAGACTTTACAATCGGCGATAGCTACCAGCACCCGCTTGGGCGCACGGTCACTACGACCGACAATATGTGGTTTACGCTCCTCACCCAAAACACCGCGCCAATTCACGTCGACCATCATTATGCGGCGCAGACCACGTTCGGCAAGCCATTGGTGGATTCGACGTTCACACTGGCGCTGGTGACCGGGCAGAGCGTGACCGACATCTCGCAAAATGTCTTTGCGAATCTCGGCTGGGACGAGGTGCGGCTGCCGCGCCCTGTCTTCGAGGGCGACACGATCTACTCACAGTCGGAGGTGCTCCAGACGCGCGAATCCGCCTCGCATCCAGACGTCGGCATCGTGACGGTGCGAACGACCGGCTACAATCAAGATGGCGTCGTGGTCATCAGTTTCAAGCGCACGGTGATGGTCTATAAGCGCGGCCACGCCCCGGAGATTCCACGGATTGCCCCTGGAACAGATCACTGACGCGCTCACCCAGCAGTGGCAGTGGGTTCCACATAGCCCGTGCGATCTGGATGCGCTGGGGTCGCCAGCGAACACAAGAACGCGCCCGCCGCGACCAGCGCGCAGAGCGCAACTACGCCATTCCATCCGAACAGTACCAGCGCAAGCCCAGGCACGAATGACCCCAGCCCGCCGCCAACGTAGAAGCCGAGCGTGTAGAGCGAGAGCGCGGTCGCCCGCGCCCGTGCGCCCAGCGGATTAGCCATCTCGCTAACTGCGGCGTTCGCGACGACGTGCGCCATCAGGCTGCCAACACAGACAAGCGCCAGTCCGAGCATCGTGAGTGGGAGCGCTTCGATCAGCGTGCAGGCAAGCCCAATGGCAGCAATCACCAGGGAGACCTGGATGGTTGGCCGCCGCCCGACGCGATCCGATACATTGCCCGCGATGGGTGAGGCGACTGCTCCCAACAGATACACCAGGTAGATCAGGCTCGTAACCGTCGGGTTCAGATTGAAGGGCGCGTTTTCCAGGCGAAAGGGCGAATACGAGAAGACGGTCAGGAAGGGGAAGAAGACGGTACCGCCGATCAGCGGCGCCCACCAGAGTCTGCGGATAATGAGTGCCAGCGATGGCGGCCTGGCGCCGCGCGCTGCCGGTTCAGACGCCGCTGTTCGGCGTTGGGATGCGGGCGCCGCAGCTAGCAGCAGGGTGCCCAGGATCACCCATCCAGCGACCAGCCCAAGCCCCTCGCGCCACCCCAGCGACTCGACGGTGAGGCCGACGCCGAGACGACCAACCAGACCGCCGAGCGTATTCGCGGCGATGTAGAATCCGCTGACACGCCCGCGCCACGACGCGGGAAGCACGTTATGCAGATACGCAAGCCCGGCCACAGTGATGCCCGGCACGGCCAGTCCCTGCGCCGCGCGCAGCGCTACCAGTGATGCGAATGTCGGCGCCAGCGGCACGGCTACGCTGCATACACTCAGAACTGTCCCGCTGATCAGCATCATGCGGCGTGTCCCGATGACATCCGCGATGCGACCAGCGCCGAGCGAGGCGAAGGCCAGCGCGAATGTCACCGCGAGAATCGTCAGGCCAGCCTGCGCGGGCGAGACGCGGAACTCCGCGCCGATTTGCGGCAGGATTGGCTGTGTGGAGTACATCGCCGTGAACGCGACCGAGGCGCTGAAACTGGTGATGATGAGGCCGCGCAGGCGCTTTGCATCGAGATGTGACTGGGACGCGGAGGCGGCCGCTGAGGCGGATGATGGGTTGCCCGGGGATGGAGGTATCGTCATGTCACTCGTCCACCGCGCCCGCTCCGTCCGCCCCCATGACGTTGTCGTAGAGGTCGCCGCCATATACATCGTTGATGACGACTGCCGGAAACGCTTTGAGCCAGAGCCGCACGACCGCCTCAGCGCCCAGGTCGTCCCACGCGACTGGCTCCTGCTTGCGAATGCGCCGCGCGAGCAGGGCGCCAGCGCCGCCGACCGCGCCGAAGTATACCGCCTGGTGGCTCTGGATTGCCCGCGTCACGTCGCGCGAGCGTCGCCCTTTGCCGATCATGCCGCGCAGCCCGAGCGCCAGCAACTCAGGCGTGAAGGCGTCCATCCGGTAGCTGCTCGTCGGCCCGGCGGACCCAATCACCTGGCCAGGCTGTGCGGGCGATGGCCCGACATAGTAGATAGTCTCACCCGCGATCTCGAACGGCAGTGGCTTTCCGGCGGCAAGCAAATCGCGCATGCGCTGGTGCGCGGCGTCACGCGCGCCAAGCACCGGGCCGGTGAGCGCAACCTGGTCACCGGCGCGCAATCTGGCGACGCGCGCGGCATCCAGCGGCAGGCGCAGCGCAGCGCGGGGAGATACCTGACCCATGCGCACTCCTCCTGACCAGCCGTGCATCGCGTGTAGAGACAGCGCGGCTACAAATCGAACGCTAGATGTCTGGTCGAGTGACAACTCATATTGACCGCCACTGGCAGACCAGCGATGTGGGTAGCGCCGACCTTGATACGCAGGCCGAGCAATGTGGTGCGACCACCGAAACCCTGGGGACCGATGCCCATAGCATTGATGGCGTCGGTGAGACGCGACTCCATGTCGGCAAGATACGGATCAGGATTCGGGGTGTCGAGCGGCTCCAGTAGCGCCTCCTTCGCCAGTTCCGCGACCCGCTCGAAGTCGCCGCCGATGCCCACGCCGACGATGAACGGCGGACACGCCTGCGGTCCAGCGACGCGCACCGACTCCAGGATAAACTGTTCTGCCCCGGCCTGGCCGTCCGAGGGCTTGAGCATCGCCAGTCGGCTGCGATTCTCGGCGCCAAAGCCCTTCGGCAGAATGTCCACGTGGACGCCTTCGCCGGGTGTCAGGCGATAGTGTACGATGGCGGGCGTGTTGTCGCGGGTGTTGACACGCCGCAACGGATCAGCGACAACCGAGAAGCGGAGATAGCCTTCGCGGTAGCCCTGGCGAATGCCATCGTTGATCGCCGCTTCAACTTCACCGTCAACCCAGTGAACGTCCTGGCCAAAGGTCAGATACACCACGACAAGGCCTGTATCCTGGCACATCGGAATATGCTCAGCCTGGGCGATAGCGGCATTCTCCAGCAGGTCAGCGATGACGGCGCGCGCCACCGGCCCCGTTTCCTGATTCTGCGCCTCTTCGAGGCGCCGCTGGATATCCGGCGTCATGACGGTGTTGGCGAGGATCACGGCGTCACGAATCGCGGCGGAGAGCCGTGTAACGGAAACCTCGCGCATAGGTTTTTGCTCCTGACGCGCTGACTGCGCCATCCAAACGCAGGCGCCGCCGCAGATCGGGCAGATCGGGCCATCTGTCGCGGGCAGATGCGGCTATTATACCCTCTGGCCTATTCATCGCACTGTGATGTAGGCGCATGTACATGCAGTATAGCGCGTGTATGACACGCAGGGCTATTGCGATCCTGTGGCATACGCGAGACTGATAGGGAATCTGGCGTGGCCGCTAGCGATGGCGCCAGACCTCACCCCCAGCCCCTCTCCTGCGAGGAGAGGGGAGCAGGCGGATTCCCCCTCTCCCTGTGGGAGAGGGGGCCAGGGGGTGAGGTCGCGCCTGGCGCCACTGCCAACACCTCAGGTGGACGTGTTATGAACATGCTGCCAGGGTCAGGCAGTGTGTAGGGGGCAAGCCGAGGAATATGCGGCGGCATCCGACTGGTTGGCCGAAGTGAGCCGCGCTGAATTCGCCGCTGATGATAGCACTCGCTTCACCAAGATCGGCGCAGGA
>JAICSR010000161.1 GCA_025936795.1 Ktedonobacterales bacterium
GCTGGCGAGGAACTTGTGCACGATCCCCATGTCTCGGTCCCAGATGATCTGGATGCCGAAGAAGATCGAGAGGAAGAGAATGCTCTGCGCCAGGATGCCCGGCGCCATGAATTGCAGATAGCTCTGATGGCCGGTGGGGATGGCGCGGATGCGCGAGAATGTCTCGCCAAAGACCAGCAGCCACAGCGCGGGCTGCACTGTCCGCATGATGATGTCTGTCGGGTCGTGCAGGAGCTTGCGCACCTCCAGCTCGGCGATGGTCAGCGCTTTGCGGCAGAAGGCCAGTGGCGCGGCGCGGCGGAGGTCGCGGAGATCGCGGCGCCCCGGCGTGAAGAGCGGCGCCAGCGCGGGTCCGCTCACGGCGCCGCTAGCTGAGTCGGGCGGCAGTGCGGCGGGCTCGTGAAGTGTCACGGTAGCTTCCTCCAGTCTCCAGTTGGTCGCCGGTGAAGTGGGCGAAAACGTCATCGAGGGTCGCGTCTGACTGCCCCAGCGAGGCCTTCAGCTCCGCAGGTGAACCAATCGCGCTGATGTCGCCGTGGCTCATGATGGCGACGCGCTGACAGAGGCTATCGGCCTCTTCCATGTAGTGCGTGGTCAAGAAAATCGTCATGCCCGTCTGCGCGCGGATGTCGCCAAGGCGCTGCCAGACGGCTTTGCGCGCGACGGGGTCCAGCCCGACGGTTGGCTCATCCAGAAACAAGACCTGCGGCTCGTGCAGCAACGCCTGCGCAACCTCCAGCCGCCGAATCATCCCGCCGGAGTAGGTGCGCGCCAGCTTGTCCGCCGCGTCGGCCAGCCCCATGAATGCCAGCGCCTCGTGTGCGCGTCGCGCGGCGTCGCGGCGGGGCAGGTCGTAGAGCTTGCCGAAGATCAGCAGGTTCTCATAGCCCGTCAGCGTGCCGTCGGCGGAGAGCGCCTGCGGCACGTAGCCAATGACGCGCCGCACCTGTGGCTGCTGACGCAGCAGGTCGTAGCCCGCGATGGTCGCCGCGCCGGAGGTTGGCGGCAGCAGCGTCGTCAGCATCTTGATCGTCGTGCTCTTGCCTGCGCCATTGGGGCCAAGCAAGCCAAAGACCTCGCCGGGCTGCACGTCGAGCGTGATCGCGTTGACGGCGGTAAAGTCGCCGAAGCGGCGCGTCAGCGCAGCGAGCGAAACGAGCGCGCTCATGATTCGATCTATCCTTTCACGTGAGCGGCGGGTCTTCGAGCGACGGCGCGGCGTCGTCCGGGTGAGCCGACGGCGCTGGCGGGTCTGCGGCGCTGGCGTCCTGCGCGGCGAAGACCTGGCGCAGCGGCGCGAGCGCTTGCGCTATGCCCTCACGCTGCGTAGGATCGAGCGACTCCAGCCGGGCGGCCAGGGACTTCAGTGCGGCGGCCCGCGCTGTGATCTGAATGCGCTCGCCCTCCGGCGAGAGACGCAGCGTCACATAGCGGCGGTCGCTGGCGGAAGGCTCGCGCAGGATGAGGCCAGCCGCGACAAGCGCCTCGACCATCCGCGAGGTCGCGGGGAGCGAAAGGCCCAGGTGATCGGCCACCGCTGTCAGCGAGCAGGCGGGATGGCGCCGCACGTAGCCGAGCGCGCGAAACTGCGGAACGGAGAGTCCTTCGCCGCGATGCTGGCGCATGCGCATGCGAATCTCGCGCATAACCAGCGGCGCGACCTCCATCAGCGCCGCCGCCAGCGACTCGCCCGACTCGCCCGACTCGCCCGACTCGATAGCATCGCCAGGTGGTTTGGTAGCTGCATGTTGCATCTGTTGCATAGTGCAAGTATAGGCCAGTGACGCAGCAAAAGGCAAGAGCGCACGAAAAGACCCTCCGCCTCCGTGAAGGCGAAGGGTCTGAAAAGACAGACAACCGTATGCGCCATGATACGTCCGCTGCGGTCGTTGTGGGCCGTGGCGCCAGGCGTGCCCCGTCCTCCCATGAGGCGTGGGGGAAACGGTCTCTTGCTCCCCTCGCCTCGCAGGAGCGGGGCTGAGGGTGAGGTTTCTGGCGCGACGCCTACGCCATCTGCGCCTCTGTCTCCGCCAGGCCAGGTTGCTGGTAGGCGCCCAGCACATTGCCAGTGGGGTCGCTGAAGAGCGCGTAGACCTCGCCCGCATCGGGATTGACTGGCTGCGTGATCGCGCCGCCAGCGGCGATGATGGCTTCAATCGTCGTCGCGATGTCGGCCACCATAATGTGGACCTGTATGCCAGATGTCGCGGGTGGTCGCCCCAGAATCCAGGAGCCACTGACCTCACCGACTGAGTCGTCGAACGCGGTCGAGCCATCGCCGCGCTGCCTGACATGCCACCCAAAGACCCGCTGGTAGAACTGCGCTGACACCGCAAGATCAGTGGATGGGATTTCCAGGTAACAAATCTTGCCCGTGCGATACCTGGGCGCTGCTTTCGAGTCGGTCATCGCGCTGCTCCTCGCTCGCCTGCTTAGGACGATGGTGGAAAGGCCAGCATCGTCCTAAGTATAGACCATTGGTTCTAAGAGAAGCAAGGAGTTGGCGCGATCAGCGGCGCCATCGCAATCCGGGGTTGTCGGCGCGCCGAAGCGGGCTGGCGGTTGAAACCGCGCCTGGAGGGCGCGCCGCCGCCAAACCTGCCTGCGCGGGTTCAAGACCGGACCCCAGTCCGCGTAGGCGGACTTCGCGGCCCCGCCGGGCCACCCAGGCGCGGTTTCAACCGCCAGCCGGGCGGCGCCTGCATGATGGCGTGATGTCACCCTGCGCTGGCGGCTCCGGCCTCCTGCTCCGCTGGTGACGCAGCGGGCGTCTGCGCTTGCGTCGGCTGCGCTGGCTCCTCGCGGAAGCTCTTGGAGAGCGGCACATCCTTCAGGAAGAAGGCCGCGACCAGCACGAGCAGGCCGATCAGAAACGCGGCGATGAACCCATGTTGGATGCCCGCCGCCAGCGAGTGCTTGAGCGCGTCGAAGACCTGCTGGAGCAACTGCGCTGTCTGGGCCTGCGCCTGCTGCGTGATGGCCGCTACCGCTGCGTCGTGGCCCGGCCCGCTCGGTGGAATCTTGCCCGACGCCTCGGCCTGCGCCACGGCGGCGCGCGCCGCGAAGCCCTTGGCCGTGTGAACCAGCGTATCGCGGTAGGTCGCGTTCACCAGCGCCTGCGGATTGGTCGCCGCCGCGAGGCCAGCGGGAGTTAGCCGCTGCGCGCCTGCTGGCAGCCGCCCGGCGATGTCGCTGGTGATGGTGTTGCTGACGACCGTGCCGATGATCGCCACGCCCAGCGTATTGCCCGCCTGCTGCATATAGCGCACCGCCGACGTGCCGACGCCCATACGTGTGCGCGGGATAGCGTTCTGCACGGCAAGCGTGAGGATGGCGAAGAAGAGGCCCAGCCCCACGCCAGCCACGACCATGAAGACAGCCGCCTGGAGGATTGGCGTCGTCTCACCCATGCGCGAGAAGAGGAACGAGCCGATGCAGATCAGCACAGCGCCGCTGATGGCGATCCACTGGTAGCGCCCCATCTTCGCGACGAACAAGCCGCCCGCGACCGAGCCGATCACCAGGCTGACCGTCATCGGCGTGATGACCGCGCCGGAGTTCGTCGCCGACTCGCCCAGCACGCCCTGCAAGAAGAGCGGCAGGTAGTAGACCAGCGCCAGCAAGACCGCGCCCGTCAGCAGCGAGAGCAGCGCCGCCGAGGCGAAGACCTGATTCTTGAAGAGATCGAGCGGCAGAACTGGCTCAGCCGCAACGCGTTCGACGAGCAGGAAGGCGGCGAAGAGCGCGACCGTGCCAACCAGCGCGCCGATCACCTGCCACGACGCCCAGGGATAGGTCTGCCCGCCCCAGGTCAGCCCCAGCAGCAGCAGAATCGTCGCCGCCGAGGCCAGCGCCGCGCCGAGGAAGTCTATGCGGCGGATGGCCGCCCAGCCGCGCAACTTCGAGGTGCGCGCCGAGAGGTTGGTGGGCAGGTAGATCAATAGCGCCACCAGCGCGATGATCCCAATTGGCAGGTTGACGTAGAAGACCCAGCGCCAGCGCGAGACATCGGTGATGAATCCGCCGACGAGCGGGCCGTGGTCGGTCAGCCAGCCGCCGAGCGTCGGGCCGAAGACGCTGGAGAGGCCATAGACCGCGCCGAAGATGCCCTGCCAGCGTGCGCGTTCCGCTGGGGGGAAGATGTCGCCGACGACCGTGAAGACCAGCGAGATGCCGACTCCGGCGCCCAGCCCCTGCAACGCGCGGAAGGCGATCAATTGCTGGATGGTCTGGGCCGCGCCGCAGGCCGCCGAGCCGACCAGGAAGGTGACGACGCCAATGATGAAGAACCACTTGCGGCCAAACTGGTCGGAGAGCTTGCCGACGATCGGGATGACGGTGGTGGAGGCGAGCAGATACGCCGTCGCCACCCAGGTGTAGAGGCTGAAGCCATTGAGTTCGCCGATGATCTTGGGCAGCGCCGTGCCGACGACTGTCTGGTCGAGCGCCTCCAGCAGCAGCGTCAGCATCAGCGCGATCAGCACGCTCACCAGCGCAGCGCCGTGGAGCGCGCGTGTCGCGCCCGAATGACCGGACCCATTGCCGCCGCGCGCTCCATTTGGATTCGCAGCCGATGCGCTTGAAGCGCTCATATCGCTCTATCTCCCATCATACTGTTTGCCTTGTTCACAGGGGGATTCTGATTGTGCGCCCCGTTGGCGGCTGCCTCGTCATCAACGGGGCGTCCCAGCCTGTGTATCTGAAGCCTCTGAAGCCTCTGAAGCCTCTGAAGCCTCTGGCCGCTCAGCCCCGGCCACCACCCGTGCGCGCCACTGCATGACGTCGTCTAGCTCCAGCCGCCACAGTCGCACCATGTGTTCCATTGCGCAGAGCGTGGCGGCAAGCTCGTCAGCAGACGTTGGATGGCGCTGCGCATAGTGCTGGCGCAGGTCTTCGATCTCGGCAGTGAGATGAAAGATATGCGTCTGGCAGTAGGTGATGTAGTGGTCGAGCAGGTAGAGGCGCTCGTGCAGGTCGAGCAGATTCAGACAGGGAACTTTATACCAGAAGATGCGCTGATACTCGCCGGGGTTCGACGTGGTATCCAGCATCAGCGCGTGGAAGCGTAGCCGTCCAGCCTCGGTGATCGTGTAGACGCGCTGATGGCGTCTGCCGGACTGCGGCTCGGCGCCCTCAGCGGTGACGATCAGCCCCTCCGCCTCCAGCTTGGTGAGCAGCGGATAGAGCCGCCCATTGCTCAGGCGCGCATAGGGGCCGATCATATCGTTGATGATCTTGGTGATGCGGTAGCCGTGCAGCGGCCAGCGCGCCAGGAATGAGAGGATAATCAGCTCATACATGCGCCTCGATGCCCCTCCTGGCTAGCGAGCGCGCAGCGGCGCTCATCAATCACGATGACATGTCACCGTGACATAGTAGCGTCGGACGTCGTATCGCGTCAAGGGGAGCCGCGGCAGCGGTGAGAAGGAGATCACATCGTGCGCGCGCATGGGCGGGGGAGATGAGTGAGGCATGGCCGTGGGGTAAGCGCCGACGTACACGGTGACCGCATAGATCGGCGCCTGTCCCCACAAGCGCCAGCGCCTAGGGTACCCGCGCCATGTTCGGCGGTCGGCGCTCGTTGAATTGATCGACGATGGTCGTGTAGAGCCACTCGTAGACATCGGGCCGCGCGAGGGCGGCGTCGGGGAGGAGCGCGAGCATCTGCGCGAGCGCGGCGTAAGCCTGGGTGAAGCGCCGTTCGACATCTGCGCAGGCAAACATGCGGAAGCGTGCGACAGCTTGCGCGTTGAAGGCTTGCGCATCGTACCGCTGAATCGCTTCATCCCGGAGCAAGAGCGGCACAACGCCCAGCGCCTCCTCGCCCCACGCAGTCGCGTACGCGAGCAGGTCGCGCACCCGATCATAGCCCTGCGCCGCCAGATAGGCGGTTGTGTCGTCAGCGCTCAGACTCGCCATCGCTGGTAGATAGGACTGCCAGCCATCGGCCAGCGCGCGCAGCAGGGTTCGCACGTCCAGACGGACGCATGATACGCTGTTCTCCATAGCGACCTCCTCAGTGATCTCCTCAGGCCTGCCCCGCATGCGCTCCTCCTCCGACTCCGGCGCCGTAGCGTGGGAGCAAGTGGAGCCATCTCAGCGTCCGAGATACGTCTGAATCACCACATTCACGAGCTGCACGAGCTGCACGAGGTGGTGCGGCTCGCGCGCTTGACGTTCAATGCCTTACCGCATACAATGCGATTACTGGTAATACAGTAGCGCACAGAACCTTACCTGTCAAGACGTGAATACTGGTAATTTTATCAGCAGGAGAGCACGAGGAAAGCATATGGTGGAGACACAGGGGCGCCGCAGTGATACATCGCCGACGGAAGCGGCTGGCGCGCTCGATCTGCCGGAAGCAGTAGGTGGGCGGGTCTGCCTGGATTTCATCAACACAGTGGACCCACGGATCGGCGATTCGCAGCATGACTATCTCGCGAGCTACGCAGACCTCGTACGCTGGGGTGGGCATGTCCACCTGCTCTCGGAGGAGCAACAGGCCACGCTCCTGCGTGTTGCGGCCCAGCATCCGCGCGCCGCGCGAACACGCTTCGAGCGAGCGATTGCGCTGCGCGAGACGCTCTACCGGATATTTTCCGCAGTCGCCGCACAGCAGACGCCCAGCGCCGCTGACCTCGCGGCGGCGCAGGACGCCTACGTGGAACTACTGGCGCGGGCGCGTCTCGTCGCAACGGGCGAACACTATCTCTGGCAGTGGCCCGCCGGGGCGGATGCGCTCGACCAACCGCTCTGGGCGGTGATACAGTCCGCTATGGCCTTGTTGACAGCGCCCGACCTGCGGCGGGTCAGAGCCTGCCCCGGCCTCGGCGATTGCGGCTGGCTCTTCCTGGATACCAGCAAGAGTGGCCGACGCCGCTGGTGCAGCATGGAGGGGTGCGGCAGCCGCGCCAAGATGCGCCGCTACTACGCGCGCACGCACGGCGACGCTGACGGACGCCAGGAGGATCCCGTCACCCGTTGATTGGGCCAGGTGTGACACGAGCGGCTATAGCGAACAACCGCTGCTAGCGTGTGCGGCTGCTTGCCACGACCACGCGCACCGTCGTCTCCGTCACCGTTGGGCCAGTGGAGCCGTTGCGCACCAGCCCAATGCGCACCTGCGCGCCATCGGGCAAGCGCTCCAGCAGGCGGCGCATGTCGTCTACGGAGCCGACCGGCTTCCCCTCGATCTTGAAGATCACGTCGCCGGGATGGATGCCTGCCTGCGCGGCGGGGCCACCGGGCGCCACATGCATCACCTCGACCGCTGTAGGTGTCTCGACATGCAGCGCATGCCGCGCCGATTGGGTCAGCATGCCTGCCTGCCCCGCAATGCCGATGATCGGGCGGCGCACCTCGCCATCGCGCATCAGCCTCGAAGCGACCCAGTTGACGGTGTTGATCGGGATGGCGAACGAGAGTCCCTGCGTCGCCTGCAAGATCGCCACGTTGATGCCGATGACCTCGCCGCTGGAGTTGACCAGCGGCCCACCCGAATTGCCCGGATTGACCGCCGCGTCGGTCTGCACGATGTCCTCGATCAGCCGACCGCCATAGCCCGGCAGGGTGCGGTGCAGCGCGCTGATAATGCCCGCCGTCACCGTGCTTTGCAGGCCCGCCGGGCTGCCAATCGCCACGACGAGCTGCCCCACATGCAGGTGGTCGGAGTCGCCCAGCTTCGCCGTCGGCAGCCGTTGGCCATCGGGCGGCGTGATGCGCACGACCGCGACATCGGTTTCCGGATCATTGCCCACGACCTGCGCCGGGATGTCGCGTCCATCGGCCAGCGTCACCTGAATGCGCAGCGCGCTATCCACCACATGACTGTTCGTCAGGATGTAGCCATCGGGCGCGAAGATGACGCCTGATCCAGCGCCCTCCACCACGCGCGAGGTCAAGCCAAAGGGCGTGTTGGTTGGCGCCGACTTCGCCACCCCCACCTGCACCACTGCTGGGCCGACCCGGTCGACCACCCCAACAATCGAGCGCGAGTAGGCGTCGAGCGCCGCCAGTTCATCCACTGTAGTCTGCGCCGAGCGATCACTCTTCGTATTGCCAAACCATGTCATCGCGTCATTCACCTTCCCACTCGCCAGCGCCTCGCCAGAACCTCGTCGCCGTGTTTCGCCAGGCCAGCCAGTTCGTATACACACACGCGCAACCGCTGCCCGAGCCGCGCCGTATGACGCCGTATGACATAGAATGTCTTGACGCATCGGGCGCGCGGCTCACATCGTCGCCTTTGTATAATGATGTACGCGCACGTACTCTGCAAGGTTGAAATGGCGGGCAAGCGCCCACACGCCACCCCGCTGGCCAGATGAGCGATGGCGCGAGGAGGAGAGCGATGCTGCGACGATTCAGTGACGCGCGCTCCTACACCTGGCTCTCCATCGCCGCCGCGCTGGTGACGATGGGGCTGAAGTTCTTCGCCTATCA
>JAICSR010000417.1 GCA_025936795.1 Ktedonobacterales bacterium
CCAGCACCTCACTCTGCGCGTTCACGTCGTTCGTATCGCTCATACTCTGCCAACCTTCTTGTGAATTGCCACATCTACCAGACAGCACATGCGCGCCGCGTCGCGACGAATGGCGCCCAGCGTGCCATAGCCACAGTAAGGATATCCGGGCGCCGCCGCCGCGCGCAGCGACTTTTCTCACGAACGGGCGCGCATTCAACCGCCATCTCGCGCGCCATCTCGCGCGCCAACCCTCGACCCGCGAGAGGACTGCCGTGGCCGCCGCGCGTTGCGGGCAGGGGCTGGCTATGCTATCATACGAATGCTGAAACAGATGATTGACATCCGAAAACGATGCGCCACCCATGAGAGGGGTGGGCGATTCGCTGCTGGGCCGCCCGCGAAACCATTTGAGCGCGGGCGTTTCCACTACGCGCAGGCCCGGCGCTCCGAGACGGACGGAGATCACGTCCAGCGGGCTGACTGGCGCGCCTCCCTTACGCCACAGGGTTGCATCGCGCACGCCAGCAGAGCCGACATCGTATCCACCTCGCGAGATTTCGCAGGTTATCGCTTGTGGTCGCTACGCGCACGCCGACACCGCACACGCCGGAATGGACGTGCGCAGCGCAGTGGCCACGAGCCTCATTGAAGAAAGCAAGCGCCCTCCTCTCGTGCCAGATGTGCTGAGGACGGGCGCCTACCGCAACATTAAAGGAGGATGACGCCCTGCGCTGGCGCGTGATGCGCGCGGCGCCGCCACGTCTCGGCTGAGATGTGGTCGGTCGCCAGGAGCGCACTATCTGGTCAGGTACGCAGGGCGTCACAACACACCGCATGGCTCTCGAAAAAGACATCAAGACCGAGATCATCACCGAGCATCAGACGCATGATGGCGACACGGGGTCGCCCGAAGTGCAGGTGGCTCTGCTCACCAAGCGCATTCAGGAGCTGACAGCGCACCTGGGCGCTAACAAGCATGACTATCACTCGCGCCGTGGCCTCATGAAGATGGTGGGCCAGCGTCGCCGCATGCTCAAGTATCTGAACCGCAAGGACCCGGAGCGCTATCGCGCGCTGCTGGCGAAGCTGGGTCTGCGCCGCTAACCGGGCGAGCCGCGTCGGCGTCATCGCATGTGCAACGGCGCCAACGCGGGCTGGCATGGATCGGCGCGGGCTGGCGTGACGCAGGTGGCGTCGTCGCGTCGGCCCACGCTGATCGAACCCGCCTGAGGTATGTGAAGCGCGAGCGCCAGGTGGACCTGGGCAGCTTCAGGCAGCTTCAGGCAGGCACGGCAGGCTGGCGCAAGGTACAATCAACGCGCCAGACCTCTGAGCATCCAAACGAATCTAACCGAATCCAACTCGCCCTCGTGCGCGCAGGCTATGCGACGGACAATGTGCGGATGGCGCGCAGGGCTTCATCAGTCCCCGCGAATATGCGGAGACAGCGGGCGTCGGGGAGACATAGGAAACAGGCGGAGATTCATCCGCTGGCCCGACGCTAGCGCTTTTTGACAGGCAGGAACGTTCCCTCACACGGCGTGGCCGCACAGCAGGGACGTTCGGAGGTACACATGACAGAAACGACGAAAACGACCATCGCTGGTCGTGAGTTCAGCATCGAGACCGGGCGCGTCGCCGAGCAGGCGGGTGGCGCGGTACTCGTGCGCTACGGCGACACAGTGGTGCTCGGCACGGCCACCGGTTCGGCGGCCCCACGCGAGGGCATTGACTTCTTCCCCCTGACGGTGGATGTGGAAGAGCGCCTCTATGCGGTCGGCAGAATCCCCGGCGGCTTCATCAAGCGCGAGGGACGCCCCAGCGAGCATTCGATTCTCGCGGCGCGCCTGACTGACCGCCCGATGCGCCCACTCTTCCCCAAGGGCTATCGCAACGACGTGCATATTGTGTTGACGGTGCTCTCCGCCGACCGCGAGAACGACTCCGATGTGATCGGCATCACCGCCGCCTCGGCTGCGCTGATGATCTCCGATATCCCCTTCTCTGGCCCGGTCGGCGCCGTGCGCGTGGGCTACCTGAATGACCAGATCGTCATCAATCCGACCGAGACAGAGCTGAAGAGCAGCCTGCTCGACCTGATCGTCGCTGGCACAGCGGACGCAGTGGTCATGGTCGAGGCGGGCGCCAAAGAGCTGCCCGAAGCGACGGTGATCGAGGCGATTCGCCAGGGACATGAGGCGATTCAGCTGCTCATCAAGGCGCAGATCGAGCTACGCGAGAAGGCTGGCAAGCCCAAGCGTGTCTTCACCCCACCACAGCAAGACGCCGAGTTGCTCAAGGCCGTGCAGGACTTCGTCAAGCCGCGGTTCGCCGCCGCTGTGAACCACTCGATCAAGGCCGAGCGTGATGAGGCGCTCGCCGCTGTGCAGACGGCGATGACAGCGGAGCTTGGCGCCCGCTATCCCGACCGCATGAAGGAGATCAGCGGCCTCTACGAGAGCGAGCTGAAGAAGTTCGTTCGCACGCAGATTCTGGAGAAGGGTCTGCGCCCCGACGGTCGCGGCCCGACAGACATCCGCCCGATTCGCTGCGAGGTGGGGCTGCTGCCACGCACGCACGGCTCCGCGCTCTTCACGCGCGGTCAGACGCAGGCGCTGAGCCTCGTGACACTCGGCTCGCCCGGCGAGAGCCAGCAGATTGATGGGCTGGAGTCGGACGAGAGCAAGCGCTACATGCACCAGTACAACTTCCCGTCGTTCAGCGTCGGCGAGACACGCTCGTCGCGCGGGCCGGGGCGTCGCGAGATTGGGCACGGCGCGTTGGCTGAGCGGGCGCTGCTGCCGGTGATTCCTGAGAAGGACATCTTCCCCTACGCCATTCGCGTGGTCTCGGAGATTCTTAGCTCGAACGGCTCGACCTCGATGGCGTCGGTCTGCGGCAGCACGCTGGCGCTGATGGATGCTGGTGTGCCGATTGCGGCGCCGGTGGCTGGCGTGGCGATGGGCCTCATCACGGAGTCCGGCGACTCGGTGAGCGGCAAGTATCAGGTGCTGACCGACATTCAGGGCCTCGAAGACGCCATGGGCGACATGGACTTCAAGGTCGCTGGCACAGCCGACGGCATCACCGCGCTGCAGATGGACATCAAGGTGAAGGGTCTCTCGCAAGAGGTGCTCTCGCAGGCGCTCAACCAGGCCCACGCGGGTCGCATGTTCATCATGGATAAGATGCTCCAGGCGCTGCCAGAGCCGCGCGAGGAACTCTCGCCCTATGCGCCACGCATCCAGACGCTGCGGATCAACCCGGAGAAGATTGGCACGGTCATTGGCCCAGGCGGCAAGACCGTGCGGCGCATCCAGGAAGAGACCGGCGTGAAGATCGACATCGAGGAGGACGGCGCCATCCACATCTCCTCGGTGAGCGGCGAAGGCATGGAGCGCGCCATCAGCGCCGTGCGTGCGCTGACCGAAGAGGTCGAGGTCGGCAAGATTTACACGGGCGTCGTCCGCCGTCTGGTGGACTTCGGCGCCTTCGTGGAGATTCTGCCGGGCAAGGAGGGACTCGTCCGCACACCGAACCTGGCCGATTACTTCGTGAG
>JAICSR010000592.1 GCA_025936795.1 Ktedonobacterales bacterium
GACGCCCCAGTTGCGGCGCCTTATCCTTGTGCGTGATCAGCGAGAGCGCGTCCACCGGCTGCCCATTCACCAGGATGTCGAGCTTGACCAGATCAGCGGATTCATACGTCGCGAAGGTGTAGTCGAGCGAGGCGTAGCCCTGCGTGCGCGATTTGAGCTGGTCGTAGAAATCCACGATCAGCTCCCCCAGCGGCATGCGATAGGTCAGATGCACGCGATCATCTTCGATGTAGGTCATCTGGCGATACTCGCCTCGGCGCGTCGTCACGAGGTCCATGATGGCGCCGATGTAGCGCGCGGGCGCGAAGATCGAGATGTCCATCACTGGCTCCTCGATCGTCTCGATCTCAGTTGGCGCTGGCAGCTCCGCCGGGTTGTGGACAGTGACCTGTTCGCCGTTGGTGCGCGTCACCAGGTATTCGACACTCGGCGCCGTGACGAGGATGTCGAGGTTGTACTCACGCTCCAGCCGCTCCTGGATGATGTCCATATGCAGCAGGCCAAGGAAGCCGCAGCGGAAGCCGAAGCCCAGCGCCACCGAGCTTTCGGGATCGAAGACCAGCGCGGCGTCGTTGAGCCGCAACCGCTCCAGCGCGTCGCGGAGCAGCGGGTAATCGTCGCCTTCGACCGGGAACAGCCCGGCGTAGACCATCGGCTTGGCGGGCCGATAGCCCTCCAACGGCTGGGCCGCAGGCGCACGCGCCACTGTCACAGTATCGCCGACCTGGCAGTCCTTCACGTCCTTGAATCCGGTGGCGATGTAGCCAACCTCGCCCGCTTCGAGTGTTTTCGTCGAGATCAACTGTGGGCTGAAGTAGCCAAGTTCCAGGGTGTCGGCGGAGCTACCCACCTGCATCATGTGGAGGCGTTCGCCAACCCTGAGCGAGCCATCCATCACGCGCACATAGGCGATCACGCCTTTGTAGGCGTCATACTTTGAGTCGAAGATGAGGGCGCGCAGCGGCTGGTCGTTGGCGCCTGTGGGCTGCGGCACACGCTGTGTCACCGCTTCGAGGATGTCTTGCGTGCCGATGCCCTCTTTCGCCGAGGCCAGCACGATCTCCTCACGCCCGATGCCGATGACATCCTCGATCTCTTTGATGACACGCTCAGGGTCGGCGCTGGGCAGGTCAATCTTGTTGACGACCGGAATGATCTCCAGATTGGCGTCGAGCGCCAGGTAGAGATTGGCCAGCGTCTGCGCTTCGATACCCTGCGTGGCGTCTACGACGAGCAGCGCGCCCTCGCACGCGGCCAGGCTGCGCGAGACTTCATACGTGAAGTCCACATGCCCTGGGGTGTCAATCAAGTTCAGTTCATACTCCTGGCCATCCAGCGCGGTGTAGCGCATGCGCACAGCCTGCGCCTTGATGGTGATGCCGCGTTCACGCTCCAGGTCCATCTGATCGAGCACTTGCGTCGTCATATCGCGCTTGGCGATGGACCCTGTGAACTCCAGCAGGCGGTCGGCCAGCGTGGATTTGCCGTGGTCAATGTGCGCGATGATGCAGAAGTTGCGGATGTGAGATTGATCCATGTGGCTGGGTCGCGGCGAGCGCCTCGGCGCCAATGAGGCGCGCCGGGCGGCCTGCCATCCTTTCGATCTATCAGTTGCGCCATCCACACAGCGGCGGATGCGGGTCGTCACGCAGAACAATGTGGCCGCACTCGGCCACGGCCCATTATAGCGCGTTCCAGGGTGTTAAGGAGATATGCGCGAACGGGTGAGGGCGGCCCCGCCTCTGGCTCCCGCAAGGCGAGGGAGAAACGGAGCC
>JAICSR010000586.1 GCA_025936795.1 Ktedonobacterales bacterium
GGCCGCTGACACCGTGCAGGTGAAAGAGAAACTGCCAGCCAGCCCTTGCCAGGCGTCACGCCGATGTGATACAGTCCCAACCGCCGAGCGACCGCACCAGCATCACGCGCCAGGCCTCGGTTCCAGCGCGCCAGTGATGCGCCGATGAAGCCCATGTGACACGTAGGAGGTATCCCCATGAACCCAGCCCAACGCCAGCGCACACTGCCGCTGCGTGGCCTGCGGTCAGGCCTCCGACATTCCCCCTCCATGCGACCCTAACGGCCGATCAGCGGTCACAGCATCGAGCGCGGATGTCCAGCGAGCGGCGTCCGCGCTTTTCTCTATCCCTCCCAAACCTGCCGCCCCTTCGCCGATTGGCGAGGGGTGAGCGACCCTGCAACCTCACCATAAGGGGAGAGTGGACGATGTTGAGTGGAAAGATCCTCAAGGCCAATGGCTGGCCAGAGGGAAAGATTATCGGGCTGGCCAAGGCGGCGGCTGAGCGGCTGGAGCGCGACGGGCTGGCGCAGGACGAGGTTCTTGCGCGGCTGGCGCCAGTACGCCTCGATCCCGGCGCCTATCTCGCCGACCCGCGCTTCGCCGACCTGGCGCGCGAGGTCATCCGGTGGATGGCCCCGCTGGAAGCGCACGACGACACGGTTGCCCTGCGCGAGCGACCGAGCGACTATGCCATCTGGGGCGCGGAACAAATCGAGCCTGCCGCCATCCGTCAGATGGAGCAGGCGCTGCGACTGCCGGTCGCCGTGGCGGGCGCGCTGATGCCCGACGCGCATCCTGGCTATGGCCTGCCCATCGGCGGTGTGCTCGCCACCCATGAGGCGGTCATCCCGTATGCCGTCGGCGTGGATATCGCCTGCCGCATGCGCCTGTCGCTCTATCCGGTCTCGCCGTACCTGCTGGGGCAGCGCCGCAACGACTTTCGGCGCTCGCTGATGGAGCGCACACGCTTTGGTCAGCGCGAGACATGGGAGCGCCGCGACCTGCCCGATCATCCCGTGCTCGAAGACCCGGCCTGGCAGGCGACGCGGCTGCTGAAGTCGCTCCAGATCAATGCCAGCCGCCAGCTTGGCACGTCTGGCAGCGGCAATCACTTCGTGGAGTGGGGAGTCTTCCGGCTGTATGCCGACGATGCGCAGCTTCAGCTCGCGGCAGGCGAGTATCTGGCGCTGCTCTCGCATAGCGGCTCACGCAGCGTCGGCTTCAAGATCGCCAACACGTTTACCGATGTGGCGGCGCGCGAGCGCGTGGGGCTGGATGGCGAGCTGCGGCGGCTAGCGTGGCTTGCACTCAACAGCGAGGCTGGCCAGGACTACTGGTTTGCGATGGAGCTGGCGGGCCGTTTCGCCTCGGCCAACCATCAGGTCATTCACCACCGCGTCGCAGCGGCGCTCGGAATGAAGGAGGTCGCCTCGGTCGAAAATCACCACAATTTTGCGCAATTGGAAACGCTCGCCAATGGCGAAGACGCTGTCGTTCACCGAAAAGGTGCGACACCCGCAGAAAAGGGTATACTCGGTATCATCCCAGGGTCTATGGCTGATGCGGGCTACGTCGTGCGTGGTCGCGGAGAAGCCAAAGCCTTGAATTCAGCCTCTCATGGCGCCGGGAGAGCTATGAGCAGAAACACTGCCCTTCGTAGCATCACCAGAAGACTCCGTGACCAATACCTGCATGAGCGGGGCGTCACGTTACTGGGCGGCGGTGTGGACGAAGCTCCCCAAGCCTACAAGGACATCGAGAACGTTATCACATCTCAAGGTGACCTTGTGGAGGTCATTGGCAAGTTCACGCCACGCATCGTGCGCATGGCCGATGAGCCGGGCGACATCTGA
>JAICSR010000001.1 GCA_025936795.1 Ktedonobacterales bacterium
CCAGAAGCCGATCACCTCAGCATTGCGCCGCATCAGCCGCGCGGTATCCACTGCGGGCGCCTGCCCGCTCGCCTGCCCGAAGGTGATGAGCCGCCCAAATGACGCCAGCGCCGCCTCACTCTGCTTATAGACCTCGCCGCCCACTGGCTCCAGAATGACGTTCGCGCCTTTGCCGTCGGTCTCCGCGCGCACGCGTTCGGTCAGTCGCTCAGTGCGATAGTTGATGAACTTGTCGGCGCCGAGCGAACGTGCAAGTTCCGCCTTCTCGTCGGCCCCCGCTGCCGCCAGAATCATCCCTGCGCCGAGCAGCCGCGCCACCTGAATCGCCAGCACGCCCACGCCACCGCCCGCCGCATTGATCAGCACGCTCTCGCCTGGCGCCAGACGCGCGGAGGACTTGAGCAGATGGTAGGCGGTCACGCCCTGTACGGGTAGCGCCACCAACTCCGCGTCGCTCGGCCCGGCGGGAGCTGGCGCGAGCATGCGCAGCGACGTCGCCACATACTCCGCATAGCCGCCACCCGCGCAGAGGCCGACGACTCGCGCGCCGACCCGCAGCCCATCGCTTTCCGGCGTGTCTGGGCCAAGCGCGACAATCACGCCAGCAATCTCCGAGCCGGGAATATAGGGCATCGGCGTCGCTTCGAGATAGCGGTTGTAGCGCCGTGCGATATCGGAGAAATTGACGCCAGCCGCGCCCACCTTCACCAGCGCCTCACCTTTCGAGGGTTGGGGAACTGGCGCCTGATCCAGGGTGATAACCTCTGGCCCACCCGCCGCTGTATAACGAATTGCGCGCATCGTCGTCGGCGTCGTTGACGTTGTCGAAGACATATCTCGCTCCTTCTGGCTGCTCACTCACAACCACGTAGCGGACTGACATACGTTCTAAGCGGGCAGCCAGCGCATAGGCGCTCAGAAGTAGCCAGGATACATTCCATCTGCTACCCGTTCATACCTCGCTTACGCCTGCTGCAGGTCGCGCACAGCCTGTCCCATGCGGGTAACGGCTTCTGTGAGGATGTCCGGCGACGTGGCGAAGTTCAGACGGACATGACCCGCGCCGCCGGGGCCGAAGACGTGCCCAGAGCTGAGCGCCACGTGGGCGCGATCGAGGAACATCTGGGCGACGCCGGCGAGATCAGACACGACGGCAAGTTCGCCATGGCCGACCTCGCCGGTGAGGTCGGCTTCGAGACCGAGGCGACGGCAGTCCAGCCAAGCGAGGTAGGTGCCCTCTGGCGGCTGATACCTGATGCCCGGCAGATGGGTCGCCACCAGCTTGCCGAGGAGCGCCCGATTCGCGTCGAGCCCGCGAATCAATGCCATCAGCCAGTCCTGCCCGTCGCGGTATGCGGCAGTATGAGCGATGATGCCCAAATGGCTCGGTCCGTGGCTGACTTCCTCTGGCATCCTGCGCAGATCCGCTGCTGCCTCTGGTCCAGCCATCGCCAGAGCAGCCTTGAGCCCGGCGAGGTTCCAACCCTTCGAGGCCGAAGTCAGGGCGAACGCGTCCTCGGAACCCGGCACGCTCAGATACGGCGTGAACCTGGCCCCTGGTAAGACCAGCGGGGCGTGGATCTCGTCTGAGACAACCCGTACCCTGTAGGAGCGGGCGAGCTGGGCGACAGCGGTGAGTTCCTCGCGCGTATGGACGGTTCCCGTAGGGTTGTGCGGGTTGCTGAGCAGGTAGGCGACCTTGCTGCCTTGCGCCCGCGCGCGTTGGAAGGCTGCCTCGAGCGACGCGAGGCTGATCCGGTGGTCATCTGCTAGAGGAGCTTCGACAATCCGGCGTGCGTCGTGGGAGACGAACGCATAGAAGGGCGCATAGACTGGCGGGTTGACCACGACGGCGTCTCCCGGGTCGGTGACCAGGCGCAACACCGCGACAACGCCCATCATGACATCCGGAACGAGCGCCGTACGGGAGACCGCGAACCCATCCCACCCCCACTGCTGCGCCGCATACGCGCCAAGCGCCTCGGCGTACGCGGTTCCAGCCGGGTATCCAGTGTCGCCCGCGTCGATGGCTCGGTGCAGCGCGTCCGCCACCGCAGGCGCAAGCCTGACATCCATCTCGGCCACCCACAAGGGAAGGACATCCGACGGGTGGGCGCGCCACTTGATGCTGGTGCGCTGTCTCAACTGCTCAAGCGAGAGATCTTCGAGCGGATTCCACGGGATCTCCCCATCATTTGTTGGCGTTCGCGCTCCGGTTTCCACTGGTTCCTCCGACCTCAACATAGGACAGCCACGTCGACCTCAACACGCATGCGCCAGGTGGCAGCGAAGCGACGCCCATCGCAAGCCGTGCATGGGGAACTGCTCCAGGAATCCATCTTGACGTGAATTCTGGCGAACAGCGCCGCCTGGCGAGCGGTTGAAACCGCGCCCCACGGGCCGCGCGGCCCACACCATTCGCCTGTGCGGACGCCCGACCTGGGCCTGGCCCCGCGCCGGGGGGTCGTGTGGCGGCCGCAGCCGCCTTCCGGCGCGGTTTCAACCGCTGGCCACGCTGCACTGTCTGAGACTTTTGCCAATCTGCCGTCCTGGCCACCCCAGGCGCAGCGCCTGGCTGCCGCCCACAGCATACCCCAGCGGCGCAGAGCATGTGGCGCCTTTTAGAGGGGGAGCGTGAGCGCGCCAGACACGCGCAGGCGCTCCAGCGCATCCAGCGCGACGAGCAGCGCGGGCGTCATCGGCAGCGTCGCCCGCGCAGCGAGCGCTTCCGGCCAGCTGAGCAGCTCGCCACCAGCCGTCTCGACTGGATCGAAGTGAAACGGCCCATCGTTCTGCGCGAGAAAGAGCGCCGTGATCTCCGTCTCGACCTCGGAGTGTACCAGCGCCTTGCCCAGCGGCTTCAGCGGGGCGGCGATCCCTAGCTCCTCGGTCAACTCACGCTGCGCTGTGGCCAGATAGTCGTCGCCCGAGATGACATGCCCCGACGCCGACGCGCAATAGTAACCGGGGAACAGGTCCTTGCCCGATGAGCGGCGTTGCAGCAACAGGCGTCCCGCGCTGTCGAACACCATGATCTGTACGCTGCGATGCAACAACGCTGGGTTACGGTGGGCGTCGCCCCGTCGCACCTGGCCAATCACGTTGTCCTGCGCATCCACCAGGTCAAAAAGCTCATCGGGATTGTCAGTGGTGGGGCGCGGCTGGCTCGCTGGAGACGACGGCGGTGTGCTCATGCTGTCTCCTCCGCCTCATCGTCGGTGATGGGCGCATCTGCATCCAGCACATAGCGCTCGATGGCCAGCGCCGCGCCATCCTCGTCATTGGCGGCGGTCACAACGTCGGCTGCCTGGCGCACCTCCGGCGCGGCGTTGCCCATCGCCACCCCCAGACCCGCGTCGCGCAGCATCGAAACATCGTTGACGCCATCGCCAATCGCCATCGTCTGCTCCAGCGGGATGCCCAGCCGCTGCGCCAGCCAGCGTAGCCCAGCCCCCTTCGAGGCGTCTGGCGAGAAGACCGTCAGCTCTGCGATGCCATAGTTGCCCAGCGGTAGAATCTGCCGCCCCACTGGCGCGTCGCTCAGCGCGTCGAGCGCGCCCCGCAGTCGCTTGATCGGGCCAAACGAGACCAGCCGCAATGGCGCGAGCTCGGCGAGACTCTCAAGCGCGACATAAGTCGCCTGTCCGCGAAAATTCGCCAGATAGGAGCGCATCCACTGCGGATGCGGCGGGTGCTCGCTCACCGCCAGTCGCTCGCCTTGCGCATCGCTATATTGCGCCACCACCTGTAGCTCGCGCGCCGCCAGCGCCGCCGCTGCGCCTTGGGCAAGCCGAGCATCGAGCGTGCGCCGCAATTGAGTCGCGCCATCGGGAAAGTTCTGCGCCAGCGCGCCATCATACAGAATCAGCGGCCCAGCCAGCTCTAGCTCCTGCGCAATCGGCGCCGCGCCCGTCCAGCGGCGCGCAGTGGCCAGCGCCACCACCACGCCACGCGCCCGCGCCTCATGGACGGCGCGCTTCACCCGCGCCGAAAGCGAGCCATCAGGCGCGAGAATCGTCCCGTCCATATCGAGCGCTATCAGCCCAACTGCTGTCACCTGCCCTGCTCTCCTTCTCGCGCCGCGTCCTCACCTACAGTTGTGTCCTCGGCGCCGCTCGCCATCCGCAGGCGCTTCATCAGCGGAGAGATCAGCGCGTAGGCGACGAGGCCAAGCGCCAGCGCCGCCGACAGTGTATAGAGCGTCGCATCGGCGCGACCGTGCCACAGTGCAAACGTCCCAGCCGCAGGAACGCCCGTCAATCGCTGGCTGGTCTCCATGCCAGAGACGAATAATTCGATGACGCCGCTGACGATGAACCACAGCCCCACGGCGATCAACAGCGCCGCACGCCAGTGAGGGCGACGTACGCTCTGTAGCGAATGCCAGGCCAACCACGCGCCAGCGACCACCTGCCCCACGCCAAACACCAACGAGAGGATGAGATTGAGTGGAACTGAACCTATCATGCGAATATAAACCCACTTCGCGCCAACGATACGCCATCCCGAACGGATGGCAGAGCGGATGGGGAGGGCGACGCCCAGTCCCACTGATCTTGCGGCGGACGCGACCACGTTGTCAACTCATTGGCCGCCCATTGACAGTTGTATGAAGCCATGGTGCGGCCTTTGCCGATTACCTCACGGGTGCGGATTGTGTTCCTGGCGCCAGGCGTGACCTCACCCCCTGCCCCCTCTCCCACAGGGAGAGGAGGAATCCGAGCTTGCTCCCCTCGCCTCGCAGGAGAGGGGCTGGGGGTGAGGTCTAGCGCTATAGCCAGAGATAGACGGCGATGGTGACGGCTGGGATGATGACCAGCAGCGTCCAATCCAGCGCCCGCAGGGGTCCCTCGTGCAGCGGTGTCGCCTCGCCCGTCACCCCATAGCCGCGCGCCTCCAGCGCCGTTGCCAGGCCATCTGCGCGTCGCAGTGCGCCCTCGGTCAGCGGCACGACTAGCGTCACCACGCCGCGCACTCGCGCCGCGACCGAGCCAGTCGTAAAGTCAGCCCCGCGCGAGACCTGCGCCTTGATGAGTTGATTCGTCTCCTGCACGAGGGTCGGCACAAAGCGCAGCGAGAGCAGCGTCATCAGCCCAAACTCATCGGCGGGCAGCCCCAGCCGCCGGAACGGGCGCAGCAGCAGCACAATCGCCTCGGCCAGGGCCACCGGGGTCGTGCTAAGCGAGAGCGCCAGTGTGCCGAGATAGAGCAGCAGGAAGATGCAGGTGGTCGAGACCGAGAACCACAGTCCGTCATAGGTCACGACCACTTCGATCGGAAACCTTACGCCATCGAAGGTGAACGCCAGCGGCCCAAATGTGCGCCAGGTCTGCCCCGTCGTCCAGATCAGGATGAACGGCACGCCTAGCGCCATCAGCAGCAGCAGCAGACGCAGCCGCCGCCAGATATAGCCTGGATTCGCCCCGCTGAGCAGCAGTGTCAGGAAGAGCAGCGCAAAAGCCAGCCCATAGACGCCATAGTGAAACTGCTTGTGGTTAGCGATGAAGAACGAGAGCGCCAGCCAGCAAAGCAGCAGCAGCTTGGTCCGCGCGCGCAGCCGATGAACCACCGTGTCGCGAGGGATAAATGACCCGACTGGCAGGTTATCCAGCATGATCATCTCCCTCTATGCTCTCCATGCGTGGCCGACGCCCGTCAGCCAACGCCCCGCGAGCCGAAGACTGGCGCGGAGCCAGCGCCTCGGCCAGCGCCTCCACCGTCAGACTGGCTGGCTCCGCGCGCAGCAGGCCTTGCGCACGCGCCAGCGCCGCCACCTGCGCCAGCGGCGGCGGGAGCAGCCCCACCGCCTCGATCACCTCGGTCTGGCGAAAGACCTCATCAGTTGGACCGCTCAGCGCCATCGCGCCGTCGCTCAGCGCCAACACCGTCTCAGCCAGCGCGGCCACTTCGCTCATGTCGTGCGAGATGACGATCAGCGTCAGCCCCTCACGCTCGCGCAACTCGCGCAGCGTCGCATAGATGCCCTCACGCGCCTCGGCGTCGAGTCCAGCGCTCGGCTCATCCAGCACGACGATGCGCGGACGCATCGCCAGCACGCCCGCCAGCGCCACCCGTCGCCGCTGCCCGCCTGAGAGCGCGAACGGCGAGCGCTCCAGGAATGCGCTGTCATCAGGCAATGCCACCGCCCTCAACGCCCAGCGCACCCGCTCCTGAATCTCCTGCCGCTTCAACGACTGGCGGCTTGGCCCATACGCCACGTCCTCGCCGATCGTCGGCGCGAAGAGCTGCCCCTCCGGAAACTGGAAGAGCAACCCGACCCGCCGCCGTAGCTCGCGCAGATCGCCGCCACGCAGGCCGCGCGGCGTCAGCTCCAGGTCGTCCACCACCACGCGCCCGCGCGTCGGGGTGAGCAGGCCATTCAGGCACTGCGCCAGCGTTGACTTGCCCGATCCCGTCACGCCGACAATCGCCGTGCACGAGCCATCCGCCACGCGCAGGCTCACATCGTGTAGCGCTACCCGCTCCAGTGGGCTGCCAGCGTGGTAGATGAGCGACAGGCGCTCCACCAGAATCGTCATTGTGGCCGCTCCAGTGCGCGCACCAGCGCTGCGGGCGACAGCGCGTCGTTCGCCACGGGTGAGCCGAGCGCGCGCAGCCGTTCAGCCAGCCGCGCCGTATCGGGAATCACCAGCCGCAACGCGCGCAAGCGGTCGAGGTCGCTGAATGCCTGCGTGGGCGGCGCATCCAGCGCGACGCGCCCGCGATCGAGCGCGATGACGCGACCCGCAGCCGCAGCCTCTTCGAGCAGATGCGTGACGTGAATCACCGTCAGCCCGCGCTCACGGTTGAGCTGACGCAGCAGCGCCGACACCTCCACACGCGAGCGCGGATCGAGCATCGCCGTTGGCTCATCGGCGATCAGCAGCGCGGGTTCCAGCGCCAGCACGCCCGCGATAGCCAGCCGTTGTCGCTGCCCGCCCGAAAGCTCGTTCGGCGCGCGGCCATAGGCCCCACGCAGGCCCACCGCCGTCAGCGCCTCGCGCGTTCGCTGGACGATCAGAGCGTGCGGGAAGCCACGCGCCGCCAGCCCCCATCCGACATCATCCTCCACCACCGTCGCCACGATCTGATTGTCCGGGTCGGAGAAGATCATGCCAATCACCTGACGCACGCGCGCCCGATGAGCTGGCTCGGCGGTATCGAGTCCCGCCACGGTCACACGTCCGCTGGTGGGTCGTGTCAGCCCACCAATGATGCGCGCCAGCGTGGATTTGCCGCTGCCATTGTGTCCCAGCAGCGCAATGTACTCGCCCTGCGCAATCGCCAGCGAGACATCGCTGAGCGCCGCGTTCGTTGCGCCGGGGTAGCGATAGTTCAGGCGCTCCACGCAGATGTCGGCGCGCTGGGTGCGCGCATTGGCGGCGCGTGGTGAGTCCATCACTCGCCCGCCTCTCTACCGCTGCCAGCCGCCTCCAACTGCGGGCCATCGCACGGCGCGCCTGAGGCGATGCGCTGCTCCGAGGGCGTGGGCGGCGCTGGCAGGCGCCCTTGCGGAGCGCGGGATTCAGCCGCCGCCAGTTCGCCACGCAGCCGCCGCTGGCGCCGTCGGCGGCCCAACGCCCGCGCCAGCCAGAACGGCCCCCACAGCGGCGCCGTCACCAGCCGCCAGAGCAGCCGCGCCAGCCAGCTGAGAGGGCTGAGGATGACGCCCACCACCCGCGCCGCGCGCCATAGCCACGGCGACGGGAACGGTCGCACATCATGCCCCAGCGCAAAGGCGGTCGTCGAGGCGACGCTGTAGTACAGCACGACCAGCGGGGCCGCTATCGCCACGACGTACAGATAAAACATCGGAATCCAGTAGGCGAGCGAAAAGTGCGCCACCGCCGCGAAGAACGGTCGCACGCTGAGCCAGGAGGCTTTTAGGTTCAGCAGCGTCGCCGACGTGTCGAGCAGCCAGCCGACGCTGACAAGCATGTTGCGCAATTCGAGGTAGAGATCGCGCAGCGGCAGACCCAGCGCGTAGACGGCTCCGAACGCCGCCACATACGCCACCGTCGCATCAACGAATAGCCCCAGCGTGATCGCCAGCGTCGGCGACCAGCGCCGCTGCATCGCCCAGCCAATCGTCATGCCGATGATGGCTTCCAGCGTCAGCCGCCAGCCGTAGTGCGGCCCGACCAGCACAGTCATCAGGAAGCCGCCGACGCACGCCGCGAAGAGTGTGATGCGTGCGCCACGCCGCAGATAGAGGATGGCGAACGGGGCGGGAATCAGCGGCATGAACGCCGTGCCGAGAATCGGCACATAGATCCACGCGAGGTCGAAGACGATGCCGACATCGGTCAGCAGCCCGGCCTCGGCCATGCTGATCGCGCTGGCCCATGGAGCGCGCGGCGCTGTCTCTGGCGCCGCGGGCGCCGCTGGACGTAGATCGGTCTGATCCGTGCTGATCGCTGGCTCTTCCACGGCGCCTCACTTTCGCGCATGAGCAGATTCGCGTGGTCGGCCATGCGTGGCGCCACTCGGCTCGCCATCTGGTTCGTATCGGCAGCATAGCACGTTCACCGTGAACTGGCCTACCCGGCCTAGGACCCCGCGAACCTGCCCTGCTGCCGCTAACGCGTGCCGCTACAGGCCCACCATCGCCTCCGCCGACGCGCCCAGCGCCTCGACATCGCGTTTGTAGAAGCGGCTGCCCCAGATGCCGACGATGCCTGCCGCGATCAGCGCCAGTGGGCAGGTGACCAGCAGCGCCAGCCCGATCTGCTCGCCGCCCAACTGCGCGCTGAATGCGTCAGCAATCGCGCCGACTGCGGCTGTGGCGTAGACATCGCCCAGCAGATGCGCCAGCGTCAGTTCCAGCCCGCCACCCGCCGCGCGCAGATTCGGTGGCAACACATCCTGCAAGGCGGCGCTGGTTGGCCCGTTGTAGACATTCAGAAAGAACGCGGCGCACAGGCCCATCAGCGCGAAGATCACCACGCCAATCTGCACCTGCGTCGTCGGAGTCGCCTGCGTATAGGCTGGAATCACCTGCAAGACGAATGGCGCGCCCAGCGCGATTGCCACGAACGGAGCGGCCAACAGGAAACCTAGCCCGCCCGTCCGCACACGCGCGCCGATATACTTGCGGCGCATGCGATTCGCCCATGCGCCACCATAGATGCCGCCGATGATGCCGCCCACCACCAGCAGCGCGCCAGCCAGAATCGAGCCGGTAGTCTTGCCCAGCCCGGCGGTACCATAGCGCGATTCGGCCCCGTAGGCATGGCTGAGATAGATCACCAGCCAGTAGGAGATCGCGGCCAGCGGGAAGAACCCTAGCGCATGCTGAAACAGGATCACCCGGAATGTTGGAATCTGCCAGCAGCGCTTGATGGTCTCAATGAGGCTGCCATTCTTCAGCGTGACCGGCTCCGGGTCACCCTCGGACCTGGCGCGACGGCGCAGAAACAGCATCAGCGTGGCGAGAATCAGCCCAGGCACGGCGCTGATGTAGAAGGCGATCCGCCACTTATCGGGGTAATTAAAGAAGCCGCCAAACAGGAACCCGATACCCGCGCCGAAGAGCGCGCTGGAAGCCCACCACGCCAGGATCGAGGCGCGGCGCTTGGTCGGAAACCAGGCAGCCAACAGTGGTGTGCCGGAGGGATAGTAGCTGCCCTCGCCCACGCCCACGACCGAGCGCGCCAGCAGCATCGAATTGAAGTCGAATGAGCGACCCGTCAGCAGTGTTGCAATACTCCACACGGCCACGCCCACGCCGACCACCACCTTGCGGCTGATGCGCTCGGCGAGAAATCCCAACGGGAAGGCGACCAGCGAATAAACGATCAGAAAGGCGCTACCGAAGATGCCGAACTGAAAGTCGTTGAAGCCGAATTGCGCCTTCAGCGTATCGGAGACGGCAGTGAAGATGAAGCGGTCGGCGTAATTGAAGAAGTTGATGCCACACATCAGCCAGAACACGTACCAGGCGTAGACTCCCACACGGGGACTTGTCTCCGACGCCGCTGTCGGGACTGAGGCGGAAGAGGTTACTTCGCTCACATGAGGCTCCTCGTTGAACGGTGGGGGGACAGGTGTTCGTGCTCTGTCAGCTTCGCGGCGCACGATTCCGCGACGCGGAACGGGCGCCTGCGCAGAGGCAAGGATGGCAGCGCCACCAAACGCCACCGAGTAGTACCGCGCATCACCGAGCGCCATCGGCATCATAACATGGCCTCAATGGGCGCTCAAGCGCGTGATTGTGAACCATAAATGTGCAGAAGTACACATAGAAGCGATTGACCCTCAGACTGCGATGGCTGGCGTCGTTCATCCGCTTGTATTCGGCATTTGCGTGGTGAGGCGTCGCCTTCAGATGCTCTATCGCCGAGCGATAGGTCGCCTGATTGTCGGGCGAAGGGAACCACGTCCAGCGCGCGCACATCGGCAAAAGGTCGTAGCCAAATCCCTTTACTCTCACAGTTACGTCATGCTATAGTTTGTATAGCATTCGTTTTCAGTAGACGCTGCCCGCCGTCCGACTACGACGGGTGAGGAGCGAAACATCATGACTCAACGTTCGGTAGCTGTTGACGATTCCGTGACTTCAGCGGCCCATGAAGGTGTTGTGTGTCCTGTCGCGCGCACCGCAGAGATTATTAGCGGCAAGTGGACCTTACTCATTATTCGCGATTTGACGACCGGAACCAAGCGATTCAGTGAGCTTGAGCGCTCGCTCGTCGGCATCAGCCCGAAGACCCTCTCCGAGCGGCTGGTGGCGCTGGAGCGCGAGGCCGTCCTCAGCCGCCGCACCTACGCCGAGGTGCCGCCCAGGGTGGAGTATTCGCTCACCGAGAAGGGGCAGGCGCTGGCTGGCGTCATCGAGGAGATGCGCCTGTACGGTCGGCAGTGGCTCGGCTGCGACTAGCCGGTCAGCCGCGCACGATAAGCGCCACCGCATAGCAGGCGATCCCTTCCGCGCGCCCAGTAAACCCCATGCCGTCGGTCGTCTTCGACTTCACACTCACGCAGTCCAGCGGCGCGCCCAGCAGGCTCGCCACTGAGGCGCGCATCGCGGCGACATGCGGCGAGAGGCGCGGGCGCTCGGCGACGATGGTCGCATCCACATTCACCACCCGCCAGCCTGCCCGCGTCAGCCCCTCCAGCGTCGCCGTGACAAACGTGGCGCTCGCTGCGCCACGCCAGCGTTCATCGCTCGACGGGAAGTATGCGCCGATGTCACCTAGCGCAGCGGCGCCCAGCAGCGCATCCACCAGCGCATGCAACACGACATCCGCATCCGAATGCCCGGCCAGCCCCTGTGTATGCGGGATATCCACACCCGCAAGCATCAGCGGTCGGCCCGCCTGCGCCGAGGCGAATTGGTGGGCGTCGTAGCCCATACCCACATGGGTTTCGTGTTCCACAGCGCCTCCCATCACTCCCGTTCACTCTTGGCAGCGGCTCACTGCGTGATGTGCAGATAGGCCGACATCATCGCCTTTGACACCGGCGCCGCAAACGTGTCACCAAGTCCTGAGTACTCTACCAGCGTCGCCACGGCGATCTGCGGCGTCGCTGGCGGGCCGGAGAGCTTCGAGGCTGGCGCGTAGCAGACGAACCAGGCATGTGGATTCGGCTGGCCTGACTCCGCCGTGCCGGTCTTGCCCGCGACGGTGACGGGATACCCGAGGAACGCTCCCTGGCTGGTCCCATCGGGCGCATAGATTGGGCCAAGCATGGCCACCTGCACCACTTGCAGATTCGCGGCCGAGAGCGGCGCCACTCCGGCCTTTTGCGGCGCAAATGTGCTCGTCGTCAGACCGTTTGTGTCGACCACTTTCGTGACGAGCCGTGGCCGCATCCGCACGCCGTTGTTGGCGATCTCCGCTGTGAGCATCGCGACCTGCGCGGGCGTCGCCTCGAAGAAACCCTGGCCGATCCCCAGATTCGCCGCATCGGTGGGGGTCCAGGTCGCGTTTTTGTTCGATTTGAGCCAGGCGGGGTCT
This sequence comes from Ktedonobacterales bacterium, assembly GCA_025936795.1. Lineage (GTDB taxonomy): Bacteria > Chloroflexota > Ktedonobacteria > Ktedonobacterales > JADMIN01 > JAKAIY01. The sequence goes on from JAICSR010000001.1 coordinate 11,961, forward strand.
GGCACGAGTCCGGGGTTATCTTCGCCCGCTGGCAGGCCGATCATGCCTGTAGGCGCGCCGAGGCCAAACCCCTTCGCCACCGTCGGCAGGATGTTAGGGTCTTGCTGATTGAGCAGGACTGCGCTCGTCCAGAAGACCACGTCGCATGATGGCGCGATGGCATCCGGCGCCGTAATCTGGCCGTGGCCCGTCGGCAAGTCATCGTAGCGCAGGTGATTTTCCCCCGGCACCTGATAGGTTCCCGTGCAGGTGAACACCTGCGAGGCGCCGATGCCATGCTCCAGATCCGCCGAGAGCGTCACCAGTTTGAAGATCGAGCCAGTGGGGTCAGCCGCCATCGTTGCGCGATTGAGGTAGGGACTATTCAGCGCATTGAAGCGCGCCTGCTCGTTTGCGGTGAACCCCAGCGAAAAGTCGTTGGGGTCGTAGATGGGATAGGATGCCATCGCCAGCACATCGCCAGTCGCAGGCGCGAGCGCCACCGCGCCGCCGCTATGCCCCTGCTGATTGGCGAGGCTAGTCATCGCGGCGGTCTGCGTGGCAAGATCAATCGTGGTGGTGATGTTCTCGCCATTTTGCGCCGCGCGCTGGGCGATGGTCGCGACCACCGGACCATCCGAGCCATCGGCGTTGCGCGAGCGGATGTCAAGGGCGCCACCCTTCGTCGGGCGCAAATACTGCTCGCCCCATTGCTCCACGCCCGCGCGCCCAACCACATCGCCGCTCTGATAGTAATGGCTGGCGTCAGTGGCGATCTCCGTGGGGTCCACCTGGCCAATGTAGCCCGTCACCGGAGCCGTCACCGTGCCGAAGGGATAGACCCGCCCCGTCGCCTGCTGCGTCTGGATGCCCGGAAGGTTGAGCGCCGCGCTGACCTGCGCGTAGAGCATCGGCGTAATCGTGCGCACTGGCCAGAAGGTGTTGGCGTCTTTCCCCTGATACGCCGCGCTGACCTCGGCGGGCGTCAGATCGAGCGCCTTGACGAGCGCCTGGCTGACCGCGTTCACATCCGTCATCTTGGCTGGGACGACGCCCACGACATCAACGGTCTCGTCGAGCGCCAGCGCCTGTCCATCGCTGCTGAAGATCGTCCCACGGCTGGCGGAGAGCGTGGTAAGGCGCACCAGATGAGTATAGTTCGGGTCGGCGGGGTCATCGAGCTGCGGGAAGATCAAGCCCGGACTCCAGTCCACACGCCAGGCGCTCTGCCCGCCAGTATGCTCCAGCGTGAGCGGCACGGTAATATCCACCGCGACATCGCCCAGGTTCACACTGCGCATGATGATGCGGGCCGGGAAGGTCACATGAGTGGCGTCAACCTTTTTCACGGCTCCCAGCGTCGCCGACATGCCATAGACCTGCGCCTGCGCGACGATGCCCTGCGTGCGCCGTGTGACGTAGTCTTGCGCGCTGGTATAGTCGGCGGGGTTGAGCTGATACTTGGCGGCGGCATGAAGGATGGCCGGATTGGAGAAGCGCGCACGACTGGAGGCGGAGGTCACCCCATAGAGCGCCGTGTATTTGCCGCCCGTGTAGGCGGCCAGATAGCTATTGGCCACCTGACACGGTGAGGCATCAGCGCAGCCGTTGATGTCGTTCACGCCAATGTTCTGGCGCACCGTCGGCCCGATGATGGCATACGCGACCCCTGCGACCACCGCAATCACCAGCGCTGTCGTCACCAGATAGGCCCAGAGCGGCGGTCTGCGCCAGCCAGTCGCATGTGGCAGCGCCCCCACGATCTTCGGTCTGTGAGGCGTCCGCTGCGCTGGCGCCTTCTGATGCAACTTGGCCAGCGCCTCTGGCGGCAGGTCCACGGTCGGCTCATCCAGCCATGCAGACGCCGGGGGCGATCCCGCAGCTAGCGGAACACGCGCCTGCTCACCCGCCTGCTCACCCGCCTGCTCGCCCGCCTGCTGCGCTGGCTCGTTGGCAGGGGGCATGACGCGCGTCGGTTCATCTTCACCGTCGGGCCGCCCCGTCGCGCCCAGACCATCATCCTCAGCCATCGCCGACATCCTCTCACTGCCCGCTACGCCGTCACCTGCCCTATTGTACACATGCCGTACAGGGCTGTGTCTGTGAATGCGCTGACAGTCCACGCATAGACGCATGACTCGCCGTTCTGGGTAGGGTTCAGGCAGAGACGTGGCGCGAGATGGCACAATGCACTGTGCGCCATCTTGGTCGCACAACGCAGGGAGACCCGGGGACAGGAGATGTCGGACCAGGTGAGCGCCATCGAACTCGACCAGCACGACGCCCATACGGGCGACGCCTTCTGGCGCGACCGCGCGCGCCTCGCTGATCTCGCGCGGCGCACTGCGCGGCGGCATGCGCTGCCCGCAGGCGCCGCGCTCGTCGTTGGCGCCGTCTTGCGCTTGCTGTGGCTCGGCGACACGTCGTTTCTCGGCGACCAGGCGCAGTTGCTGGCGTTGGGCCGCTCCGCCGCTGACCATCACGCATTCATTTTGACCGGCATCCCCAGCTCGATTGGCTCGCTCAACCTGCCTGCCTCGACCTGGCTCTATGCGCCCTTTGCGCTGCTCGGTGGCCCGCTCGGCGCAACCATCTTCACCGCGCTGGCCAACATCCTCGCCATCGCGCTGCTCTATGCCATCGCTGCGCGCTACCTGAGTCGGCGCGCGGGCTTCGCCGCAGCGCTGCTCTACGCCACGGCCAGCGGCCCCGTCCACTATGCGCGCTTCATCTGGCAGCAGAATCTGCTTGCTCCGGTCGTCTTGCTGCTGTTCTGGGTGATCCTGCTGGCGGTCGTCGAGCGGCGCCACGGCTGGCTCGGCTGGAGCGTGCTGCTCTGGGGCGTAGCGACCGCGCTCCATCCCACGGCGGCGCCGCTGCTCGGCTTGATCGCCGTGGCGCTGGCCTTTACCTGGCGCGATCTGCGCAGACGCGACCTTGCCTGGGCGGCGGTGGCGCTCGTCGCGCTCTTCGGCCCGACTGCGCTCTGGGAGGCGCTCAGCCACGGCTACGACCTGGTTGGCGCGCAACACTTCAGCCAGGGCCACACCGTCTTCGATACCTGGGCGCTCACCTACCTGCTGCAGCTCATGCAGCCCGCCACCGCACAGGCTTATGGCGCGTCGTCGTTCTACGTCGCCATCGGGCGTGGCGTTGCCGTGCTTGGCGCCGTCATCGCCGCGCTACTCATCGCAGCGCAGGTCTGGCTCGTCGCCACGCTTGCCGCGCCGTGGCTCAGGCGTGCGGGCGCTGGCTGGGTCGCCCCCGCTCGCACCGCGCTGGCGGATGCGCGCTGGCGCGTGGCGCTGCTCCTCGCGCTCTGGGAGGCGCTACCGCTCACCTTCATGCTGCGCCACAGCCGCTCGGTTGAACCACACTACCTGCTCGTGCTGCTGCCTGCCGCCTATCTCACCATTGGCGCCGCGCTGGCGTGGGCATCGCTCTGGCTCCCGCGCGCGCTGGCGCGGCGCCTCCAGATGCAGCCACGCAGGCTGGCCCTGATTGCGCTGGTCGCGCTCGTCGCGATGGTGGGATCGGTGAGCGCCACGCAGACCGTCGGTGTTGTCGGCGAGCTAGCGACCATCCACTCCGGCGCGTTCGATGCGCTGACCTTGCCGCTGCACTACGGGACCCCACTCTCCAGCGAGCAAGCTGCGCTGGCCGCGCTGCAGACCGCCACGCGCGGGCTGCATGCGAACGCCGCCATCGCCTCCACCCGCGTACAACAGGAGCCGCTGGGCTACCTCAACGCGACCAGCGCCGCCAGCCGCGCCGCGACCGACTACATCAGCGAGGGCTGTCTCGCCCTGCCAGCCGCCAGCGCGCGGGCGCCGCTCGTCACGCTGGCCACGCCGGGGTCCACCGCCGCGCAGTTGCTGCCGCAGATCCAGGGCGCGCGGCCCATCGGCTCGATTGCCGTGCAGGGTGGGGCGCCCTACCTGCTCTACGCCATCGCGCCGGGCGCCAGCGGCGGCGGCGAGCGCGCTATCGCGACGCCTGCCAGCAGTGGAGCGCCGCAGCCCGCCGCCTACGTCTATACATCAGCGAGCAGCGCGGGCGCGGCGCTCACCATCCGCTGGGTTGGCGCCCCGACGCTTCAGGCAAACCAATCCACGGCGGTCAGCTACTGGTATGGCGCTGACCCCCGAACGGCGCCCATCGCCGAGTACACCTTCAGCGCACAGCCGCTCAATGCGCAAGGGCAGCCGATTGGCGCGCCGCTGACCACCGTCTGCGCGCGGCTGGCATGGTCGCAACAACTGAGCGTCATCACGACGATGCGCGTTCCAACCGCGCTGGCGACCGGTGGGCAGGTGGTGAGTTGGCGTGTCTCAGCGCAGATGGCGCCCGCCGAGGCGATTCGGCCAACGCTTGGCCCACTTGCGCTCGAAACCGGAGCCATCACATTTGGGCCACAGCGTCCTCTCGGCCAGCCAGTGACATTCGCGGTTCCCTAGCCACTCCCAACCGTGTTACTATCACCCAGGCCGCGCGTCTCGTCCGGTAGCCAAGCGACATTGTCACCTGAGTGAGAGAGGCCGAGCCATGGCTGTAAACATCCAGGAGCGTCCACGTCTCGCCGTGCGCCTGCCGTCCATCCACCTGCCAGCGCCTGCCACACTGGAGCACGCGCAGCGCCCGCTCCCCTGGCGATGGCTCTGGGCGCAGGCAGTCAGCATCTGGGTCGCCACGCGGCTGGCCTATGCCGTCCTCACCCTCTACTTTCCACTGGTGACGGGAACCGAATCACCCTCAACGAAGTCGGTCGCCCTGGCAAGCGTAATCCATCGCTGGACGTACTGGGACGGGGCAATCTACATCCAACTGGCGCGGAACGGCTATTGGCCGCCGGAATATAGCGTGTATTTTCCGCTCTATCCGGCGCTCATTCGCGCCTGCGCCACGATCATCGGCCCGCACTGGGCGCTGGCGGCGCTGCTCGTCTCGAATCTCGGCGCGCTGCTCGCCTTTCTGGGAGTCGCCGCGCTCGCAGCGCAGGTCGCCGCAGTCGGCAGAGAGCGCGGGATCGCGCGAACCGCGCTCATCCTCTTCGCCGCCTATCCATTGGCCTTCTTCACTGTCGCCGTCTATACGGATGGCATGTTCGTGGGCTTTGCCGCCTTCACGTTGTTCTTTGCCCTGCGCCAGCGCTGGGGATGGTGCGCGGCGTTTGCGCTGCTGGCCGGGCTGTGTCGCCCGGTGGCTCCTGCGCTGATTCTGCCGGTCGCGTGGGAAGCCTTCCAGTGCTTCCGCGCCGCACGCGCCAATGGAACCATCCAGCAGGCGCTGCGCGCAACGGCGCCCGCTGCGCTCGCCGCCGCTGCGCCCGCCATCGGCATCGCGGCGTTCAGCGCATATCTCTGGCAGCGCTTCGGCGATCCGCTGATGATTGTCCACTCGGAGCATCACTGGGCGCACTTCTCGATGTCGCCACTGCTCTCGCTGCCCGTCGCGGTCTGGGCGTTCGTGCATGTCGCTGCGAACTCGCCCCTGCAAGTGCGCATCCTGCTCGACCTGATCCCTGTGCTGGCGGGCGTCATCCTCACGCTCGTCGCAGCGCGTCGTGCGCCAATCGCCTTCACGCTCTACATGCTTGGCCTGCTCTATATCATTACCTCAGAGCCGATTGACTTCACCGATCTCTTCATCTCCAGCGCACGCTACATGCTTGCGGCGGTTCCGCTCATCATCATCCTCGCTGGTTGGCTCGAACGCTCGGAGTGGCTGCTGCCCGCGCTCTGTTGCTGCGGCGCGGTCCTCCAGGCCATCCTCGCCGTCTATTTTCTGCGCCATGGCTGGATTGTCTGAGCGCCGCACGCGCAGGCGCCCGGCTGAGTTGGCACTCGACCGGGCGCCTGCGCGTACTCTGGCCACTCGCGACGGCTATTTCTTCGAGAACTGCCCGCGGATGAGCGTGTAGAACACGCCGACGATGATGGCGCCAAGCAGTGAAGACACGATCAGAACACCCTCGAACGCAAAGTCGAAGGGAATCCTGGCGTATGTCTCGACGAGATAGGCGCCGATGACGGTCAGAATCACGCCAGTCACCAGGCTGCCTGGCTTCTTGCTCGTGAGTCGCTCGGTCACGAAGATGACCACGAGAGCCAGGACAATCAGGATGATGAGCTGGATCAGGTTGATGTGATAGCCGTTAACCGGCCAATCCAACACCTGAATTGTCAGGTCCGTTTGATAGAAAATGGTGTTCAGGATGCCAGTGTGAGGGATCGGGTCGAACGAAGGGACAGCGGCCAAAACGATGGGGGCCATATGCTGCAGGTCTCCTTTCCTCACCGATGAGGACTAGACGAACGGGCAAACGTCGCAATCGTCGTCGCGCCCGCCTGCTGGATTAGCAAGCGGCAGGCCAGAATGCAACCTAGCATACCATGTCGAACCAAACTGCGAACAAATTCGTCAAATTGCCCGATTGAGCGCTAAGATACGAGGGCGCCCGCGTAGCCTGCGAGCCGTTGAGCGCGCCGACGACGACGACGATGAGTTACCGTGGAGACGTTTCGCATGGAGTATCGGCGACTTGGGTCCTCTGGCCTGCGGGTTTCGGTGATCGGCCTGGGCGGCAACACTTTTGGCCGCTATGTGGATGAAGAACAGACGGCGCAGGTGGTGGGCGCGGCGCTCGACGCTGGCGTCAACTTCTTCGATACTGCAAACGTCTACAGCAATGGCGCCTCTGAGCAATATCTCGGCAAAGCGTTGCATGGCGTGCGTGAGCAGGCGCTGATCGCGACGAAACTGGGGATGCGCATGGGGTCAGGCCCCAACGACGCAGGCTCCTCGCGCAAACACATCGTCGCCAGCGTCCACGCGAGCCTGCGCCGCCTCGATACCGACTACATTGATCTGCTCCAGATCCACAAATTCGACCCCGATACCCCGCTAGAGGAGACACTTAGCGCGCTCGATGACCTCGTGCGGGCGGGCGATGTGCGCTATATTGGCTGCTCACAATATGACGCCTGGCGCATGACACAGGCGCTCTGGATCAGCGACAAACGCAACCTGACCGCGTTCGTGTCGGTGCAGGCCGAATACAATTTGCTTGCGCGCGAGATCGAGCGTGACCTCATCCCCGCCTGCCTGGAGCTTGGTGTCGGCGTCATTCCGTTCTTTCCGCTGGCGGCGGGCGTGCTGACAGGCAAGTATAGTCCTGGCGAACCTGCGCCAGAGCAGACGCGCGGCTACGACAACCCCGGCTTCGCCCCGCGCCTGAACCGCGCCGACCTGGAGACCACGCAGCGACTCGATGCCTGGGCGCGTGGGCAGGGCCACAGCGTCGCCGAGTTGGCGCCGGCATGGCTCATCGCACAACCTGCCGTCGCCACGGTCATCGCAGGCGTGCGCACGCCTGCGCAGGTGGCCGCCAACGTGCGCGCTGGCGAGTGGACGCTGACGCCTGACGATCTCCACGCCATTGATGGCGTGCTTGCGGTCCCCTCGGCGCAGCCCGCATAGCGCTGCGCCGTATTTTGTTGAATTTCCGGTAGCGCGGCCAGTGTATACTGAAACAATCGGTTTCACGCGCCTGCGTTTCTCCCACATGCTAGTGAGGGGCCAGGCTTTTGGGCCCAGCATCGCTGTTCTGCCCGGTATGTCGCCACCAAGCGCGCCACAGCAGGACAGGCGGCTAGCATGTTCTGTGGGAGAGCGTATCGTCATGACGGCAAGCGGCCAGCCAAAACTCCAGCCAGTGCGGGCCGAGGAAGTCTCGGTCATCATTCCGGTCTATAACGAAGTCAACACGATTCTGGAAGTCGTGCGACGTGTCCAGTGCCAGCCAAGCGTGACTGAGATCATCATCGTGGATGACTGCTCTCGCGATGGCGCGCGTGAGCTTTTGCAGCAAACCATGTTCCCGGAGAACGTGAACGTGCTCTACCACCCGAAAAACATGGGCAAGGGCGCGGCTATCCGCACAGGCGTTCAGGCGGCTACCAAGGGGATCATCATCATCCAGGACGCCGACTTGGAGTACAATCCCAGCGACTTTCCAGCCGTCCTGCGCCCAATTCTGGACGGCGTGGCCGATGTCGTCTATGGCTCGCGGTTCCTGGGAACCCATCGCAGTTTCATGCTGCATCACTACCTGGGCAATCGCTTCCTCTCGATGGTGACGAACGTGCTCTACAACAACATGCTCACCGATATGGAGACCGGCTACAAGGCCTTCCGCGCGCCGATCATCAAATCGCTCAAGATTCGCAGCAACCGCTTCGACTTTGAGCCAGAGATCACCGCGAAAGTGCTCAAGCGTGGCTACCGCATCTATGAGGTGCCTATCTACTACGCGGGGCGCGACTACGCGGAGGGCAAGAAGATCACCTGGCGCGACGGGTTCGCGGCGCTCTGGGCGCTGCTGCGCTTCCGCGTCAGCGACTGACGCGCCCACCTCCCCGACCGCATCAGCCTGTCAGCGCAGCAGTTCCCGACGATCGCCGCGAGCAGATTGCGCTGAACGCCATCGTCGCCCTTCCTGAGCCGCAGATGTCGCTCGCCCGCTTGTAACACGGCGCCGTGGACCTGTGCGATAGTGTCTGCAAACGACCGTGCTCAAACCGCCTGGAGGCCACCTGCATGAGCTTCGCTTTGCCTGATCCTGCCACGCCCTTTGGCGCCCGCGTCGCCGAGCGGCTGCGTGAAGAGCGCACCCTCTGGATCGTCACGACCAGCGCCAGCGGCGCGCCGCAGCCTAATCCCGTCTGGTTCCTCTGGGATGGCGTGGGCTTCCTGATCTACAGCCTGCCAGACGCCGCGCGCATCTCACACATTCGCCGCAACCCACACGTCGCCTTGCATTTCGATAGCGACGGAAACGGCGACGACATCATCGTGTTCACCGGTATAGCGCACGAGGCGCCCGACGCGCCCAGCGCCGATCTAAACCCCGCCTATCTCGAACGCTACAGCGACCGCATCGACCGGAACTTCGGTGGCCCAAGGGGGTTCGCGGAGAGGTATTCGCTCGCGCTGCGTATCAGCCCCGAAAAAGTGCGCGGATTCCTGCGCTGACACCGCTGACGTCCCCGGCTTGACCAACTGCCAGCGCAGCCCATATACTCAGCTTGCATGCTCGCAGATGGCGCGGGTGAACCCGAAGAAGGAGTGAGTCATGGGCGTGTTTGAGATCGCGGTGATGGGCGGCGACGGCATTGGGCCAGAGGTGACAGCGGAGGCGGTCCGCGCGCTGCATGCCGTCGGCAAACGCTTCGGCCACACCTTCACCCTGCGCGAGGCGCTCGTGGGGCAGGCGGCGATAGACGTGGAGGGCGCGGCCATCAGCGAGCAGACGATGGCGCTGTGCCAGCAGGTGGATGCGGTGCTCTTCGGCGCCGTCGGCGGGACTGGTGTCGGCGATCCCAACTCAAAGACCGAGCCAATGTACTCGCTCTTTCGCCTGCGCAAAGACCTGGAACTCTTCGCCAACGTGCGTCCAGTGCGCCCACTCTCCGCGCTGCTCGGCGCATCTACGCTCAAGCGCGCGACGCTGCGCAACGTAGATATGCTTGTCGTGCGCGAGCTGACGGGCGGCCTCTACTACGGCACGCCCAGCGAGATACGGCAGGGGCCAGACGGCGCCTCGGCGGTCGATACGATGACCTACACCGAGGCGGAGATCGAGCGCATCGCACGCTACGCCTTCGAGCTGGCGCGCGACCGGCGCAAACACGTCACCTCGGTGGACAAGGCCAACGTCCTGAGTTGCTCGCGGCTCTGGCGGCGCGTGGTGGACCGCGTGCATGGCGACTACCCCGACATCACCCTGCGCCACATGCTGGTGGACGCCTGCTCGATGGCGCTGATTCGCAACCCGCGCGAGTTCGATGTAGTGGTGACGGAGAATCTGTTTGGCGACATCCTGACAGATGAGGCCTCGATGCTGACCGGCTCGCTCGGCATGCTCCCCTCGGCCAGCCTGGGCGCGCGGCGCACGAAGCACGGCCAGTTCGGCCTCTTCGAGCCAATTCACGGCTCCGCGCCCGACATCGCTGGGCAGGGCAAAGCCAACCCGCTGGCCGCCATTCTGACGGTGGGGCTGCTGCTGCGCTACTCGCTCGGCCTCAAGCGTGCGGCGGCGACGGTGGAGCGCGCAGTGCGGCAGGTCGTGACGGCAGGCTATCGCACTGCCGACATCGCCGCCGCTGGCGAGGCCACCGTCTCGACCCACGCGATGGGCGACGCGGTCGTGGCCAACATCCTCGGCGACTGAGGGCGTGGCTGGCGTCGGCTGACGGCAGGTGAAATGGAGCGCGCAATGGCAGGGTTGAGGCTCACGCTCGCGCCGGAGCGGCTAGCGGTCTGTCGGCTGGCTCCCGATGCGCCGATCCCTCCGCTGCCACTGGGCGGCGCGCTCGTAGCGCTGACGCTCACGCCCGACGAGCTTTCGCTGGTACTGCCAGAAGACGCCGCGCCAGCCAACGCAATCACCGAGGCTGGCTGGCGCGCTCTGCGTGTCGCTGGCCCGCTCGATTTCAGCCTGACGGGCGTGTTGGCGTCGCTCGCCAATCCGCTGGCGCAGGCGGGCATCAGCATCTTCGCCATCTCGACCTACGATACAGACTATCTGCTGGTGCGCGAGGCGACGCTGACGGCGGCGCTCGCCGCCTTGCGCGCCGCTGGCCACACCATCACGGAGGCGCCTGCGTAGCCAAGGCATAGGGAGCGCCTGTCGTGGTTGCTCGGCACGGCGCCTGCTTTTCCTAGCAGTGTGAGACGCACACTAATCGCGAGGCGCCCAGCAACCACGGACGTGTTATTCCCGCCTCCCGTTGAGGGGATACAGGCCCGTCATGAGAAGGGACGTATGATGCCGCGCATCGCCATCGTCGGCGCAGGAATCGCTGGCCTCACCGCTGCCCACACATTGCAGCGCGCTGGTCGCGCGTGCGACATCTATGAAGCGTCCAATCGGGTCGGCGGTCGCATGCATTCTGATACGACGACGTGGGCGGACGGGATGGTCAGCGAGTGGTGCGGTGAATTCATAGACAGCGCGCATACGACCATGCGCCAACTCATCGCGCACTTCGGCCTCAGCCTCGTCGCGCTAGATCGTGGAAGCGCAGGCCAGGCTCAAAGCCTCATGTACTTCCTCGGTCACTTTTACGACCCAGACGAGCTAAGCAGGGACTTCCAGGCGCTCGCCCCGCTGATGCAACAGCAGATTCAGGAGGCGGGTTTCCCGACGACTTACGCCCACTTTACCGAGGCGGGACGAAGGCTCGACCACCAGAGCGCGCATGAGTGGATCGAGCGGCACGTCCCTGGCGGGCGCGCGTCGCCACTGGGACGATTCCTGTCTGCCGCCTGCACGGGTCTCTACGGCCTTGAAACCGAGGAGCAGAGCGCGCTCAACCTGATCTATCTGTTTGGCGCACACGAGTCATCGGGGAACGCGAGCGCGCCCCGGCCACTGCAAGGGAGCAGCAAAATCGCAGGCGGGAACGCGCAATTGCCACTGGCAATCGCCCGCAGTTTGTCCGATGGGAGTATCCACCTGGAGCATCAACTGGTAGCGCTCGAACGTATGGGTGATGATTCGCTCAGGTTGACGTTTGCTACTGCTGGCGGCTCCGCGCAGTTGTCCTGCGACTACGCCATCCTCACCCTGCCATTCAGCGCCTTGCGCCGCGTTGATTATCGGCGAGCGCGATTTGACGCCCTGAAGCAAACGGCCATCGAGCAATTGGGCTACGGCACAATCTCCAAGCTCTGCTTGCAGTTCGACAGACCCTTCTGGTACGACGACGGCTCATGGCCTCGCGCACACAGCGGCTTCCTGGTTACGGACCTGGATATTCAGACGCTCTGGGATGCGTCCATTGGCCAAACGGGCGCATCTGGTTTGCTGATGGACTACACCAGCGGGCGCCGGGGAGCTGCGTATGCGCCGCCGATGGCCTATGCCACCACTGATGATTCCGCCACCATCCAGCGCTATGCCCAGAACTGCCTGGAGCAACTGGAACAGGTCTTCCCTGGCGCACGCGCTCACTACACTGGCAAGGCGGCGTTGAGCTATCCCACGGGTGATCCATACCTGCTGGGCAGCTACGCCTGCTGGCGCGTCGGGCAGTATACCCAGTTCGCCGGCTACGAGGGTGTGCGGCAAGGGCCTGTGCTCTTTGCGGGCGAACATTGCTCCGTCGAGTTCCAGGGCTACATGGAGGGCGCGGCCAGGGAGGGCGAGCGCGCCGCCCGTGAGATTGTGCGGGAGGTCGGGCAGGAGGCGCCCTAGCTGGTGGTATCATCGGTAGCGAATCGGCAGTGAACAGTGCGCCCCAGCCGTCACGGAGGTCACTATGTCGCCGCTCACCGCGTGGACGAACTTTTACGTCATCATCGGCTCCTCCGCAGGAGCGCTGACCGGCTTGACATTCGTGGTGATCACCCTGATTGCGCAGAGCCAGCAGCGTGCAGCAAACCAGGCGATTCCGGCGTTCACCACGCCCACAGTGGTGCATTTTAGTGTCGTGTTGCTGATTGCCACGCTGCTCAGCGCGCCATGGCCGACGCTGGCGCCGCCTGCCATTCTGCTCGGCCTCGGCGGTCTCGCGGGGCTACTCTACTCCGCCATCGTGATACGACGCCAGCTCCGACTGGATGACTACAAGCCGGTGCTGGAAGACTGGCTGACATATGCGGCGGGTCCGTTCATCGCGTTCGCCGCACTGCTCGTGGCGGCGATTCTGCTGCCGGGCAACCCGGTCGTGGCGCTGTTTATCATCGGTGGGGTGATGGCGCTGCTGCTGTTCCTCGGTATCCACAATGCCTGGGACGCAACCACCTTCATCGTGGTAGAGCGCATGACCAGGCAGATCGAGCCAGACAAGCGAGATGAGGGGGGCGAGCGTCAGGCGTAGACGCCGCTGGCGCGGCGTCCCTCGCGCGGTTGCAGGTCAGCCCATCTTGGCGCGGGGTGATGGCCCAAGCTGCGCCAACTCGACGGCGACGCGCCGCAACTCGTTCTCCAGGTCGTCGATTCGTTCGCGGCGCTTGCGTGTGGGTGGCTCCTCGATCTCCGCCAGCCGCGCCAGCTCCTGGTTGATGGCTTCAAAGCGTTGCTGGAGCAGGCGCTCGCGCACATCCCAGACCATCACACCGCGCTCTCGCCCTGCGGTCATCGCTGCGCCTCTCAGTCTGCGCCAGACCTCACCCTCCAGCCCCTCCACAGGGCGAGGGGCTGGAGGTTCTGTTTCCCCCGCTCCTCGTGGGAGCGGGGGCCAGGGGGTGAGGTCACGTCTTACACCGACGACCTCACCTCAGTAGGCCTACTATCAAATCGCCCCAGACACGCTGCGTTTCACCAGATCCGCGATGGTGCTGAGCAGGAACTCATCCTGATAGGGCTTGACGATGTACGCGTTTGCGCCAAGTTGCGTGGCGCGCTGCTGATGCTTGGCAGCTGCGCGCGAGGTCAGCACGATCAGCGGCAGATGGCGGTATTGCTGGTCGCTGCGCAGCGTCGCCATCAACTCGTAGCCATCCATGCGTGGCATCTCGATGTCGAGCAGCACCGCCGCCGGTCGCTCACGCGCGATGACATCCAGCGCCTCTACGCCATCGCGTGCGGTCTGCGTCTCCCAGCCGTGCGCTTTCAACATGCCACTGACGACGCGGCGCACACTGGGGCTATCGTCCACCACCAGCAGATACGACTGCTTCGCGTTGGCTGGCGCGTCGTACAACTGGCCGCTATTGTTCGCGCTACGCTGCGCGACGACGAAATCTCGCTGGCCGAGGGTCGAAGCGGTTGATTGGCTCGGAGCCGAGGACGGCGCCTGCGATGGTGGCGCAGCCGATTGCCTGGCCCATGGCGGCCGCAGTCCCGCTCCCGGTTGCCCTGATTGCCCAGCAGGGGCGCTGGGCAGCGCCGCCGTTGGATAGGCGTCTGGCGGGCGCTCCTGTGCGCCCTGGCCAGCCGGGTAGGTCCACTGGTTTGCGGCGGGCGGCTGAGCGCTGGGCGCAGCATAGGGGAACGGCGGAGACGGTGGCGCCATCGGCGTCGCTGGCGCGCCGAATGGCGGCGCCATTGGCGCGGACGGCTGCGGCGACTCGAATGGCGACATGAATGGCGGCGCAGCAGGCGCGGCAGCGGCAGCGGGCGAGGGCGGCCTGCGCGTGGGCGATGACAGCGCGCCTGACGCAACGGACGCCGACGGTGGGTACACCGATGGCGCCGACGCCTGGCTGCGCTGGCCGGGAACTGGCAGCGTGAGCGTCTCCTGGATCGGACGCGCCAGCAACTCGAGCAGATCGAGAATGATGATGACCTGCCCATTGCCCAGCGAGGTTGCCCCCGCGACCCCACGCACATCGCGCAGGTGCGCGCCGAGCGGCTTCGCTACGACCTCCTGCTGGCTCACGATGCCATCCACTACCAGCGCATAGCGATGCTTCGCCGCATTGACGATCAGCAGCGACGAGCGCTCTTCGAGCGGCGCCGCTGGCGCATTGAGGTAGGTCGAGAGCCGCGCCAGCGTGTAGCGCTCGTTGCGCACCATCACCGCAGGCGTCGGCGAGCTAACCCGCTCGTAGTAGTCGAGCCGACCAATCTGGTCAACCACCGCCATCGGAATCGCATAGGTATGCGTCCCTGCCTTGACGAGCACGGCGCGCGCGATTTGCAGGCTGATGGGGAACTTCAGCGTGAAGACCGAGCCTGCGCCGACCGTCGAATCTACGTCCACCGACCCCTTGAGCCGCGCCGCCGCGTCGCGCACAACATCCAGCCCAACGCCGCGCCCGCTCTCCTCGGTCAGCGTCTCAGCCGTCGAGACGCCTGGCTGGAAGATCAGATTGAGCGCATCATGATCGCTGAGGTTGGCGTAGGCGTCAATCCAGCCGCGCGCAATCGCCGTCTGCTGGACACGCTGGGGATCAATCCCCGCGCCATCGTCACGCACATCAATGACGACCTGATTGCCCTCATAGGCGGCGGCGACGATAATTTTGCCAGCGCGTGGCTTGCCCTTCGCCTGGCGGGCGTCGGGCCGCTCGATGCCATGGTTGACGGCATTGCGCACCAGATGCAGCAGCGGCCCTTCGACCTCCTCGATGACCTTGCGGTCCACCTCGGTGTCGCCACCCTCGACAAAGAACTCGACCTCTTTGCCCTCTTTGAGCGCCGAGGCGCGCGCGGCGCGATAGAGACGCGGGGCCAGCGAGCTGACCGGCACCAGCCGCGCCTTCAGCAGGCGGTCCTGCACCTCAGAGCTAAGACGCGCCTCACGCGCGAACGAGACCTGAATCTCGCGAATGAGCGTTTCCATCTCGTTGTTGAGCGCGAGCACATCCGTAACCGCCTCGCTCAGAATACGCGAGAGCCGATGGAACTCGTTGTAGCGATCAAGCTCCAGCTCGTGGAAGTCTTGCAGATGCTCTGGCGCGCCATTCGCGCCGTTCGCGCCGTTCGCGCCGTTCGCACCATTCGCACCATTCGCGGCTGGGCGTTGTGGGGCGCTCCATGGGAAGCGGAAGCCCGCTGACGGATTCGTCGTCGGCGCCTGGATGCTGCTCTGGCCACTAGGCATCATGAACATCCCGAACTGAGCTTCGAGCTGGCTGCCCACATCACGCAGGCGCTCACTGGCCTGGGTCGAATCACTCACGAGTTGATAGATTCGCCCGATGCGCTCCTCGAAAATCGAGCGGTTCACCAGCAAATCGCCGAAGCGCGCGACCAGTTCGTCGAGCTTGCTCAGCTTGATGCGCACGCTCAGGTCTTCCTGGCTGCGCGCGGTCGCAGAGTCGTCGGCGTCGGCGCCGAGATCAATCGCGACGCTCTCAGCCGTCGCCTCCTCTTCGCCCAGGTCGAGCAGGTTGACCATCGGGGGCGTTCCGGTGAGCGAAGCGTAGCGGTTAATCAGCGCTTGCGCCGTCTCGCGCTGCTGCTGGCCCGACATCGAGCCGGTGATGAGATGGTCGAGCGTCTCAGCGGTATCGAAGACCAGGCTCAACTCGCCCGGCGAGAGCGCGCGCCCGTGGTCGGCAAGCTGATCGAGCAAATCTTCCGAGGCGTGCGCAAGGCTCTGCACCGCCACGAAGCCCATCATGCCAGCGGCGCCCTTGAGTGTGTGCATCGCCCGGCGCACCGTCTGGATGGCGTTCACATCGCCCGGCGCTCGCTCCAGATCGGCGATGCCGCCTGTAATGGTTTGCAGATGCTCCTGCGCCTCCTCGCGGAAGACCTCCAGCATCTCTGGCGACTGTTCATTGGTCACCTGCACCTGACGCGCCGAGCGCGATTGTGGCCGCACCTCTACGCCGCCGCCGGTCACACTCACCGAGCTATCGCCCATGCCCGGCCCCAGCGCCGAAAACATCATCTGGCGGCGAATCTGGACTTCCAGTTCCTGCCGGATACGTTGCTCTTCTTCGCGGCGAACGTCCGCCGCGATTTCCTGGCGTACCTCGTCTTCGAGCGAGCGGCGCAGGTCTTCGCGCACGCTGCGCTCCAACTCAGCGCGCTGGCCGGGTCCGAGCGCCTCCACGGCGGGCATGCTGGCGCTTGGCGACGAGGGCGACCAGCGCACCTGCGCCACCGTCGCGCTATAGCCGCCATCCGCGGTGGGGCCAGCTACGCCGAATGAGGCGGACATGCTGCTCAGCATGTCGAGCGTCGCCCGGAACTGCCCCAACGTCTCATCAATCTGCTCTTGCGAAAGCGTGAGATTGCGCCCGGACGAATTGAGCAAGGTGATCAGTTTTTTGAGGCGGGTCGTCGTCACCCAGATGACCGAGAGCGGCAGATATTCGCGCACGTTTTCGGGGCTGCGGAGCAGGTCCAGCCCCATCTGCTGCCCCACCCATTCTTCGAGCCGCTGCAGCGCATCGTTCGAGCCATCGAGGAAACTCTGTAGCTCGGTGCGCTCGTTGTCCATCGCCTGGGCTGCGTCGCGCAGCATCCCAACGGTACTGCGTAGCGCCATCACCTGGCGTCGCACATCCTCTTCATCCGCGCGCAACTCGTCGAGCGCCGCTGTCGGGCCAGTTGGCGCGGGCCGACCCATCTGCTGGGCCAGTTGTGGCGGCTGCGTGGACATCGAGGACGCCCAGTCGGACGCCGCAGCCGCTCCATCAGCAGGCGCGGAAGGGTACTGCGCGTTGGCTTGCGACTGCGCCCAGGGGTCAGGAGGGAAATTAGGCGCCGAGACGCCACCCAGATTCCCCATATTTCCTGCGCGCTGCGGCGCGCCCGCCGAGGACTGCCCAAATGGCGGCTGCTGCGGTGGTGGAACCGCCGGGGTGAATCCTGTGGGCATATTCGAGAGCGAGGCCGCCCAGGGATCGGCAGGCGGCGCGGCGTAGCCATTTGCGCCAGGGGCCAGCGCATCTGAGTCAGAGCGTGGCGGGGTTGCTGGGGCCTGCCCTGCGCCACCTGCCCCAGCGCCCGGACCGAAGGCCGCCAGCCAGTCGGGCAATGGCTCGCGTGGCGCAGCCGACTCTGGCTGTGCAGGGGCGCCCAAATCCCACGGCGCCGCAGGAGCGAGCGGAGTGGATGACCCAGAGGGCGAGTGCGCCGCGCCTGCTCCTGCGCTCGCTCCACGGAAGGCGTTGTGGTCTTGCTGATCTTCGGCGACAAGCTGGGTGTCGCTGCCGCCACTGCGGATCAACTGCGCGACGCGCGCCAGCCGACCACATGAACGACGCAATAGGGCGATGGTCGCCTGATCGAGCGTCGCGCGGCGCTCCAGCGCATCGTCGAGAATCGTCTCCATGCCTTGTGCGATCTGCGCCAGGCCGTTGAACTCCATCATGGCGGCAGAACCATAAATGGTATGGGTGCGGCGATAGGCTTCCTCGATGGCGGTCTCGTCGTCGGGTACCTGCTGAAGCTGATCGAGATGCGCCTCGATCTCAGGGATATAGGCGTCTACCTCGTCAAGAAAACTTCCGAGAATCGCCGACTTGTCGAAATTATCTGCCATGATCTCCGCACCCGTCTGCTGGACTCCAACGCTTGCACAGGCAGCGCGCTCGCCTCACGTGGCCGAGACGAGCGCGCCACAATCACTCGCTACCCGCGATCGGGTGGAAATGGCAAGTTCCCTAATGGATTGGAAGGATACTGCTCGCTGGAGTAGCCATTCTGGCCGTTTTGCCCATTCTGACCATTCTGGCCGTTCTGACCATAGCCATTCAGGTCGTAGCCGTTCGGCGCATACCCGTTCTGGTCGTACCCATTCTGGCCATATCCGTTCTGCGCATAGCCATTCTGGTCGTAGCCGCCTGCTGGGTAGCCTCCGTTCTCGGTCTGCGGCGCCTCGCTCCAGGTCGCATCGTACGCTCCGATGTCGAACGCATTGCGCGGCTCGGTGTACGAGGATGAGATCGGGCCGGCTGGCAACGCGGGAAAGGCGTCGGGGCCAGGGAACCAGTTGGCCTGCCCCTGCTGCCCCATCGGAGCCATTGCCCCCATTGCCCCCATCGCCCCCATCGGCGGCTGCGCATACGACGGCGCAAACGGCGGCTCGATGCCCTGTGGCATCCCAGCCATCTCCACCTGCTGATCGGGCAGACGGAACGCCGCCACTGACGCGCGCAACTGCTCGGCCAGCTCCGCCAGATAGCTGACCGAGGTCATCGTATCTTGCGTGGTGGCGTTCGTCTGCCGCGTCACATCGGCGATCTGCCCCATCGCCACCGCCACCGTCTCGGCGACCTGTCGGCGCTCGTTCGCGCCGTGCGCGATGTCGTTGATCATCTGCGCCTGGCGATCCACAGCGCCGTAGATGCGTTGCAGCGCACGGCCAGCCTCGTCGGCGAGCCGTGAGCCTTCGATCACTTCCTGCGTGCTGTCTTCCATCGCGACAACCGCTTCATAGGTGTCGCCCTGAATGGTTTTCACAATCGCGCTGACACGCTTGGTCGCTTCCGCCACACGCTCGGCCAGAATACGAATCTCATCGGCGACGACGTGGAAGCCGCGGCCATGTTCACCCGCCATCGCCGACTGAATGGCGGCGTTCAACGCCAGCAAGTTCGTCTGCTCGGCGATGTCCTCGATCAGACGCACGATCTCGCCGACCTCCTGCGAGCGCTCGCCGAGCCGCTTGATCTTCTTCGAGGTCTCCTGCACGTTTTCGCGGATGTGCGCCATACCTTCAGTCGTCTTGACCACCGATACCTGGCCATCGCGCGAGCTTTGCAGCGCCTCGCTGGCGGCTGAGGCGGCTTGCAGCGCATTCGTCGCGGAGAGCTGCACGAAGTCGGCAAGCTGTGTCACACGTTCGGACACCAGCGAGATCTGGCGCGCCTGCGCCTCAGATGACTGAGATACCTCAGCTGATCGATCGAGCAGGCGGCGCGTCGCGGTGGACACCTGATTGGTCGTCGCCTGCACCCGCCCGACGACCTTCGCCAGCTCTTCGATCATGAAGTTGAATGAGTCCGCAAGCACGCCCAGGGTATCTGGCGTCACCTCGGCCTGCACACGCAAATCGCCGTCGCTGACGGCGCTGACTTCGGTGAGGAGCTTCTCGATCTGCGCCTGGAGGACAACCGCATCTGGCGCCTCAATCGCAGCGGCGGCGGCTGACTTCGCGCTCGCCGCCATGCCGCTAGCGCCTGCCACCAACCGGTTGACCGAATTGGCCAGCGTGGCATAGTCGTCATCACCAACGGCGACCGCGCGCGCAGTGCGATTGCCGCTGATGGCCTGGCGGCACACGTCATTCAGCGACACCGCGTAGTCGCGCGTAACTGCTCGAATGCGCGTGATCGCCACAATCACCGCCATCAGACTGAGCGCGGCGGCGGCCAGCGTGACTGTCCACATCAACGTCTGCTGGTCGACCCCACCAAACGGCTGATAGATGGCAAACCAGCCAACAAATGCGGTCGCCACCACAGGAACCACGCACGCCAGCGCGGTCAGGAGATTAAATTGAGCGCTCATGCTCGTACCTGAGCGCGAAGAAGCTTCCATAGACGCGGTGGCCTCCTCGGTATCTCTGGTCTCTGGCCAGGCTCGCCGCGAGACACATAACAGCGAACAGCAGGCGTAGGTGTCGCCGTGTCGCACGGAACATCTGGCGCGTCTACGCGCGCAGCGAGAGATGATGGCCTTAGTGTATGCTATTGTACCCGATCTCGCATACCACCTTATGACCAACGGCGCGATTCGCTTGCTATCTAAGCCATGACGCGAGCGCGAGCGCCCGAGAGACGCGCCAGATGCAGTCGCGCTCAGTCTGCTCGGTAGCGATTCATCCGGTCACTGAAGAGCAACCGTGCGGGATCGAGCGCAAAGACCAGACGCCCATCCACCTGCGCCACGCCTTCGAGAAATGGCTGTACCCAGTCCGGCGCATTGGTCGCCAGGCTTTCGTGGCGAATCGCGTCACCCATCGTGCGAATCTCAGTGACGACATCCACGACCAGGCCAATCATCATGTCGCGCGCGACCACTGCGAGCAGGCGGCTGCGCGGCGTGACGCCGATGCTGGGCAGCCCGACGAAACTGCGCAGGTCTACCACCGAGATGATCGATCCCCACATCTGCGTGACACCTAACACCCACGGAGCCACATTTGGCACGGGCGTGACATCGAACGCACGCTCCACACCTTGCACCGCTTCGGATGGCAGCGCGCACTCGACATCGCCCAGCAGAAAGAGGATGTGCTGCGCGGCGACCACCGCAGGGTTCGCGCTCGCCGGGCTGAGCATCATCATGCGCTGGAGGGTCGCGATTTGCTCCGGGTCGGTCGCGCCAAGGTTGCGCGCAAGCTGCTCGACCGATTCCGCAGTCAGCGCGCCGCCGGGGAGTTGCCCCTGATTGATGGCGGCGAGCGCCTGACGCATGAGATCGGAAACCTGGGAACGCTCGCTGGGGTTCGCGGCGTTCTGCGGCGGAAACGCGCCTCGTGGATCGTTCATGCGTCCTCCTGTGAACGTAGCATGCTAGCGTCGCAGACATGCAAGCGCAGCGCAGCGGCGCCCATGCGTTTGAGGCGGGCGCACATGCGCACGCAACGCCCAACGTCAGATGGCGACGCTACACCAGGCGGCCCTAGATGCCGATGCCGATGAGCGCACGCACGCCCATCAACAGCTCTTCTTTGTCGAAGGGCTTGGTGATATAGAGATCGGCGCCCTGCTGCAAGCCCCACTTCTTGTCCAGCGGAGTGTTCTTGCCGCTGACCAGAATGACGGGAATATGGCGGCTCGCCTCACTCTGCTTCAGCTTGCGGCAGACCTGAAAACCGTTCTGCTTTGGCAACACGACATCGAGCACGACGCACTGTGGCCGCTCGGTGCCGACCATCTCCAGCGCTTCATCGCCATCCGCCGCCGTCACGACCTCGAATCCGCTCTCGCGCAGCGGCGTAGCGATGAGGGTGAGATCAGTCCAACTATCATCTACGACGAGAACCTTGGGCGCGGGCATGATAATTACTCCCCTTACACATGCCTGCCTGAGGTGGCCACCCACCAATTCCATGTGCGGCAGACAGTGATTTGCTGTTCTGTTGGTATCAACGTATGACGCTTCATCAGGCGCACTTTGCGCCGAAATGCGCCACACGGGCTAGCCGAATCGCATGCCCAGCGACGTCAGTTGCTCGTCATACGCAACTACTGCTGATAGACCCGTCGCTGAAAACGCATGTTCCGCTGGCTCTCGCGTCGGGCTGCGCGCGCATAGGCGTTGGGGGTATCCAGGTAGCGCCGAACCGTTTGCACCAACTCGGTCGAGTCAAACGGTTTGGTCATGTACTCAGTTGAACCGGCCAGCTTGCCGCGCATCTTGTCGAATATCCCATCCTTACCGCTCAACATAATGATGGGCAGATCCCGATACTCCTGGTTGTTGCGTATCAGATGGCAGATGCTGTATCCATCCATGTGCGGCAGCATGATGTCGAGCAGAATGAGGTCAGGCTGCGAGTCGGCGACGGCAGTGAGCGCGGTGAGGCCATCCCCTGCTGTGTAGACTTGAATGTTCTCACGTTGCAGCGTCAACTGCACGATTTTCCGCACTGTGGGGCTATCATCCACCACAAGCACTACAGGCTGCGCCACCGGTCTGACCCTCCTGGGCGCCCAGCGTCACGCTGAGCGCCCATGCGCTTATCCTCAAGCGTCGCTTACGCGCACGCCGCCTTCACAACTACCCACATCCGCTCGCTCACGCGCTCGTTTCACTCGATACCATCGGCGACGGCCCAAAAGCCTGCTGCAAAGCATGCTCCGCTGGCCTCTCAGCCTATTTCCCTAGTGTACCACTGATACAGTCGTCCCATTTCATAGTCTAACTCACGCAAGAACGCGCGCCAAAGCTCGTCGAAGGGTTTCCCACCACGCGCGGCTCCAAGCTCTTCGGAGATGACCATTTCGTAAAACTCACGCACGGTCGCGTGCATCATACGCACAGCGTCCCAGTAGCAGCTGATCAGTTCCTGTCCCTTCACGACGCGGTCAAGGCCCTTCACGTCATCGTAGATCAGGCGACCTCTATCTACGTGAATCAGCTCATCCATACGCGGGTAGCCCGCCTGAATGGAGTTCACCAGCGGCCCTGCGATGTGGTCTATATAGCGGACAGCCTCGAGAGGACTGACGGCTCCGCGTGCACGCAGCGCGCGTGCGAAGCGCGCATGATGCGCGAGCAAGCTGTTTGCGCAGTCGCCCATCACCTGTGTCAGTGCGAGCATGAGCTGCCCCGGAGCGGTACGTGGAACCTGCTCCAGTTGGGCGCGCGACTGCGTCATCACTCCAGCGAGGTCTTGCTCCAGATCGCGGTCGAGGCGCTCATCTACCAGGAGCACCAGCCCGCGTTCGAGCAGCTTCGTCATCGTCTCTCCGGCCACCGCTTCGGGTACCAGCCGGGCATAGGCGATGGCGTAGAGTGGGCGATCCTCCTCGGCAAGCGTGTAGATCCACAGCTCCTCATTGGTCAGCCCGTTCAAACGCGGATCCTCACCGCTGGGAACCGCCTTGCGCACGCGCGTCGTGCGCGGGGCAGGTCGAACGCGCATGTGCTCGCGCTCATCGGCGAGGCGCAACGCCTCCAGCACGACGTGATCAACATTGAGGGGCTGCGCAGCGCTCGGCGTATACATCCCTCCGGTCCGGCGAACGTTCGACGCCTCGCGCACAAACTCGAACCGGCCACGATCCCAGCGCACCGCGCGGCTCAGCGCCTGGACCACGAGATAGGCGCGTCGCTGCAGTTCTTCCGCCGGGTCCATGACGCCCATGTTGACCAGAATCTGAATGACCGATGGCAAGTCGCGGCGGGCGTCCTGTGGGATGCGCATCAGCTGGTCGGCGCCCAGACGCCCCATTGCGCGAAACAGGCCGAGCAAATCCGGGTCTGGAATCCCTTGCTCTTCGAGGCTCACAATCGCGCCGTCTTGCAGATGGATGAGCAAGCGTTCATTGCCAGATTCCACCCGGAGAACGCCGGTCTTGCTCCCCAGCGCCAGCATCTTCAGCGTGGACTGCAAGGTCAGTGTCTCAAGGTCGCCGTTGAGAATGCGACCGGGTGAACTGCCTTGATTGTCGTAGTCCATCGCAGACTCCCTGTGGTACGAAAACCTCTTGATTGGTCGCGTCTCCCCTCGCATCGTGCTGTGGGCAGACGCACGGGGGTCTCTGGTGAGAGCCAGATGAGGCTACGTGGCCCTGGCGCCGAGGACGCGCATAGATAAAAACGTCTCAAAAACGTCGCAACTCACGCTCCGTCTCATTCGCGCCCAGGAAGCACGGAGCCTGCGCTGAAGAGTTCAGCATTCGGGCGGAAGTCTGGCCTATTGTATCACACGTGACTATTGGTTCAAGGGGGTCCTATACGCTCGTTCAGAACAGACTCACATGCCCCGCAAACCCGCGCCTGTCCGTGAATCATAGCAAGCGAGGCTTGTCGCTTGCCAGCGCGTCGCCGCCTGCGCGTTTGGCGCGCTGGCCACCGCTGAGCGCGGTCGCCACGAAGAGCGCGCGATGCTGCTGCGAGGGGCCAAGCGCATGCAGCGCCGCCAGATGCTCCGCTGAGCCATAGCCAACGTTGCGCTCCCAGCCATAGCCACGATGCTCGCCCGCCAGCTCCGTCATGAGGTGATCACGATAGACCTTGGCGATGATCGAGGCCGCCGAGACCGCAGGCGTGAGGGCGTCGGCCTTCACCAAGCACCGCACGCGCGCGATCCGGTCGGCGGGGGCAGGCGGTCTGATCTTGCCATCCACCACATACTCGTCGGCGTCAATCTCACAAATCAAGCGACGAAACACGTCGCGGTTCACCCAGCCGATGCCGCGCTCGTCAATGACACTTACTGGCGCGACGACCAGCGCGATCTCCAGCGCATGCTCGCGCAACGCCCGCGCCACGGCCTCGCGCTTACCGCGTGGCGTCGTCTTGGAGTCGCGCAGAAACGGCGCGAGCGCGCCCAACCGCTCGCGGATGTCGCTTGGGAGGATGACCGCCGCCGCCACCAGCGGGCCAGCCAGCGCGCCGCGCCCGACCTCATCTAACCCGCAGCAGCGCGCCGTCGGGGGCAGGCCCTCAGCAGCCAGGAGGGTCGCCTGGCCCACAGCGCGCCGCTCATGCTCATCACTCGGATTGCTGATCCTGCTGATCTTGCTGATCCTGCTCATCATGGGCGGCGCTCCTCAGTCAGGAAGGCGATGATCTCCGCATTCACGCTTTCGGGCTGCTGTTGATTGAGCCAATGCCCAGCGTCAGGGAAGCGCACGACGCGCAAGTCGGACACCCATTCGTCGAGGCCATCGAGCAATTCGACGCCCAGATAGGGGTCTTGCTCGCCCCAGAGGACCAGCGTCGGCGCCGAGATGACGCGCGTGACCCCAACAGACGCCATGCCGCGCCGCACCAACTGGCGATAGTAGCTGAGCGCCGCCGTGAGCGCGCCAGGGCGCGCAATTGCGTCCACGTAGCGCTGGATGTCGGCGTCGCTCAGCCACTCGCGGGCGTGGTCGGCGGAACGGAAGGTGCGCCAGATCGCGCCGTAGTGTTCTGCGGAGATGGCGCGCTCGGCGAGGCCTACGAGTTGAAAGAATCCCACGTATGCGCTGCGGCGCAAATGGCGCAGGCGCCGGAGCTCGCGCACCATTGGGCCAAGATGCGGCGCATTCAGCACGACAAGGCGGCGAACCAGCTCTGGCTCGCGCATCGCGAAGACCCAGGCGAGCGCGCCGCCCCAGTCATGGCCGATGATGTCAGCCTGTCGCTCGCCCAGCGCCTCGATCACGGAGCGAATGTCGTGGGTGAGGGTGGCAAGATCGTAGCCATCGGCTGGCTTGTCGGAGAGGTTGTAGCCGCGCATATCGAGTGCGACGACGCGCCGGATGCGCGCCAGTTCCGGAATATTCGCCCGCCAGGAATACCAGAACTCTGGGAAGCCGTGCAGCAGGAGGGCGAGCGGACCCGCGCCTGCGGTGATGTAATGCAGGCGCTGGCCGTTCGCCGTCAGATAGCCCTCAACACAGCCCGGCGGCAGCGCAAAGCGCTCGTGCGCCTCGCCTGCCATCGGCTGAGCGATCTGGGCAGATTGAGCGTCGGGTGGTGTGTCACTCACGCACATCATCGTACAACACGGTGCTGAGGTAGCGCTCGCCTGCCGAGGGGAAGATGGCGACGATCACCTTGCCATCATAGTCAGGGCGCGCGGCGAGTTGCGCGGCGGCCCATGCGGCGGCGCCCGAACTGATGCCAGTGAGCAGCCCTTCCTCCTGCGCTAGACGACGCGCCATCTGGATCGCATCGTCGTCCGTCACCTGAATGATCTCGTCAATCAGCTTCGTATCTAGCACGTCTGGAATGAAGCCCGCGCCGATGCCCTGAATCTTCGAAGGCCCCGCTGGCCCGCCAGAGAGAACGGCGGAGGTGGTCGGCTCCACAGCGATCATCTGGACGGTCGGCTTGCGCTGCTTCAGCGCCTCACCCACGCCGCTCAGCGTGCCACCCGTGCCGACGCCAGACACCACGGCGTCCACCTGGCCATCGGTATCGCGCCAGATCTCCTCGGCGGTCGTCTCGCGGTGAATCTTCGGGTTGGCCGGGTTCTCGAACTGCTGTGGCATCCACGAGTTGGGCGTCTGCGCGATCAGTTCCTCCGCTTTGGCGATGGCGGTGGGCATGCGGCCAGAGGCAGGCGTCAGCACGACCTCGGCGCCCAGCCGCCGCAGCACCATCCGGCGCTCCTGGCTGACCGTCTCTGGCATGACGAGCACGCAGCGATAGCCGCGCGCCGCCGCCACCCACGCGATGCCGATGCCCGTGTTGCCGCTCGTCGGCTCGATGATGACACCGCCCGGTTTCAAAGCGCCGCGCTGCTCGGCGTCGGCGATCATCGAGACAGCGATGCGATCCTTGACACTGTAGCCTGGCTGAAACGACTCCAGCTTGGCCAGCACGGTCGCGCCGCCCGGCGCGACGCGGTTCAGACGCACCAGCGGTGTATTGCCGATCAACTCCGTGGCGTCGCTCGCCCAATGTGGCATCGGTGTGCCTCCTTCTGAACTCGGCCTGATCTCTGCGCCGCGAGCGCGGACGCTGTTCTGCTGGCGCGTGACACCAGCCCCCAGAATAGTACAGCAAGTGTATCAACTTCATCAACAATTGCAGGCGAGCCGCTCCGTCTGCGCTCTCGCTGCGCCCACGCTGTGCTGGGAAGTGCGGTATCCTGTACGAGAGATGCGCCGATGGTACGCAGCGCATGCCAAGCTGGCGGGCGCAAAAGGAGGGTACAGATGGCGACCGATGTCACACTGCGCGAGGTGATAGACAGTGACCTCCCGATCTTCTTCGAGCAAGAGTCAGACCCCGACGCGCGCTATATGGCCGCGTTCACGAGTGAGGACCGCAACGACCGCGAGGCGTTCATGGCGCATTGGGCCAGGATTCGCAGCAATAGCTCCAACATTGTTCGCACAATCCTGGCCGATGGGCAGGTGGCCGGGAGCATGTTTAGTTGGTCCGAGGTTGACGCCGCTGGCGAGCGCACACACGAGGTCGGTTACTGGCTCGGCAAAGCCTACTGGGGCCAGGGCATCGCTACCCGCGCGCTTGCTCTGCTCCTGCGCGAGCTGCCAATGCGCCCGCTCTATGCCCACGCCGCCAAGGACAACCTGGCCTCCATCCGCGTGCTGGAACACTGCGGGTTCAAGCTGTATGAAGAAGACGTCTACTTTTCGCATGCGCGCGGCGCGGAAATCCCAGAAGTGCTGCTGAAGCTGGACGCGCCAGCGCCAGGCGCACGCGCCGCCAGCGCATGAACCCGCTCGGCGTCGCCTGTCTGTACCTGGCTGGCGTATTGAGTGTAGGCGCCACAGGCCAGCGCTCAGCGGCGTCCGCTTCTACACGCGATACACGCTCATCACGACAAGGAGACCTGCGCCATGTCTACCGCTTCCGCATTGCCGCGCTGGGATGTCTCGACGATCTTTCCCAGCCTCGAATCACCTGAGTTCGACGCTGGTTTCACTGCTGTCGTGCAGCGAGTAGATGACCTGTCCGCGGCCTTTGACGAGCTTGGTGTGGAGCGGCCAGCGTCCGCGCCAACTGCGGATGCTGCGACCATCGCAGCGGTCGAGCGCGCGATCACCGCGCTGAATGAGACCATCGCGCCCTATCGCACGCTCAGTTCATACATCTACTCGTTCGTCGCCACCGACTCGCGCAATACACTGGCGCAGGCGCGGCAAAGTGAACTCCAGCGGCAGAGCGTGCGGCTGGCGCAATTGCGCACGCGCTTCACCGCCTGGATCGGCGCGATGGATGTGGAGGCGCTGATTGCTCGCTCGCAGATCGCGCGCGACCACGCCTTCACCCTGCGCGAGGCGCACACGATAGCGGCGCGGCTGATGTCGCCGGAGGAGGAGGCGCTGGCGACTGAGCTGAACGTGAGCGGCGGCGCAGCATGGGCCAAGCTGCACGCCACCCTCACCTCGCAGATCACGGCGCCCATCGAGCTGGATGGCGAGACGCGCGAGCTGACGATGAGCATACTGCGTACCCTCGCCTTCAACCACGACCGCACCATCCGCCGTCGAGGCTACGAGGCGGAGCTAGCCGCCTGGGAGCGCAACGCCGCGCCGCTGGCTGCCGCGCTGAATAGCATCAAGGGGCAGGTCAACACGCTGACGCGCAAACGTGGCTGGCCCTCCGCGCTCGACGCCGCGCTCTTCGATGCGCGCATTGACCGCGCCACGTTGGACGCGATGCTGACCGCCGCGCGCGAGTCCTTCCCCGACTGGCGGCGCTACCTGCGCGCAAAGGCGCATGCGCTGGGCCTGGAGCGCCTGGCCTGGTATGATCTCTTCGCGCCGGTCGGCGGCAGCGGGCGCCCCTGGAACTTCGCGGAGGGCGAGACGTTCGTCGTGCAGCGATTCGGCGCCTACTCGCCACGGCTCAGCGCCTTCGCCGCCCGCGCCTTCGCGCAGCGCTGGATTGACGCCGAGCCACGCCCCGGCAAGGAAGACGGCGCCTTCTGCATGCCGATCTGGCGCGATGAGTCGCGGGTGATGGCCAACTTCAAGCCATCGTTCGATGGCGTGAGTACCCTCGCGCATGAGCTGGGTCATGGCTACCACAACATGCTGATCTCTTCGCGCACGATGCTCCAGCGCGAGACGCCGATGACGCTGGCCGAGACGGCCAGCATCTTCTGCGAGACGATCATCAAGCATGCCGCGCTCGCTGACGCGCAGCCCGCCGAGCAGATCGAACTGCTGGAAGCGTCGCTTCAGGGGCAGTGCCAGGTGGTCGTAGACATCACCAGTCGCTTCCTGTTTGAGCAGGCCGTCTTCGAGCGGCGTCGCGAGCGCGAACTCTCGATCCAGGAGATGTGCGAGCTGATGCTTCAGTCGCAGCGCGACACCTACGGCGATGGGCTGGATGAGAC
>JAICSR010000431.1 GCA_025936795.1 Ktedonobacterales bacterium
CCGTGTCGATGGCTTCCCACCGGACACCAGTTTCGCTGCGGCGCTCGAATGTGTGGGGTCACTGCGGCGGCGCATCTGGCTGAAGCGTCTGCAGGACCCAGCGCAGGACGTGTGGAACCTCGGCGATGGATGCCAGGGTGAGGTCGGCGCTGGCGAGCAGCGAGGCAGGCGCTTCGGCGTGGCCGATGGCGACGGCGACGCCGATACAGGCGCCCTCGGCGCGTAGCGCCCGCAGCGCGTGAAAGGCGTCTTCGTCGGTGCGATCATCGCCGAGGTAGATGGCGCTGGCCAGCGCGTGCTGGCGCACGAGCGCGCGTACCGATGTCCCTTTGTCGCGGTCCACGGGCGGACGCAGTTCGATCACCATGCGCCCCTCCGTCACTCGCAGATGATGGCGCTGCGCCAACGGATCGAGCGCGCGGCGGATGGCGCGCCGCGCCGCTTCCGGGTCAGCGGCGCGGCGATAGTGGATGCTCGCGGTGACGCCTTTGTTCTCGAAGAGCAGTTCGCCTTCGCGCGTCCGCAGACGCTCGCGCGCCTCATGCAGCGCATCGGCGATGGCATCCTGGTACGCGCGCGCATCGGGCGCAATCTCAGGCCTGCGCGCCTGCGGCGCCAGTCGCTCCATGCCGTGATTGCCAATGTAGGTCATCTGGGAAATGCCAACCAGTCTGCGCGCGTCGAGTGCGGGTCTGCCGGAGATGGCCGCGACCACATCGAACTCGCCGAGCAGGCGACGCAGCAACGGGCGGGCGCCACGATAGAGCCGCGCCTGGTCGGGCGTGGGAGCGACCGCGCTAAGCGTGCCGTCAATATCCGTCAGGAAGCCACGCGGCCGCTGGGCCAGCGCCGCCACGACCAATTGCCGGGTCGCAGCCGACAGCGCAGGCGTCCTCACGGGCATAGGTGGCCAGACCCTTCTCTCCACGCGCCCGCTCGCGCCTCAGGCTGAGCCGCAGACTGATCGAACGAGCGCCACACGCGCTCAGTATAGCGTGCAACATGTCGTCGCCGCTGCGTCTGAAGCGGCCCGCCCGGCCCGCCGCTACTCGGCCACATCCTCCGTCTCGCCCTCGGCCACATCCTCGGCCACATCCTCATCGGCGGCCCGCGTCTCGCGGCGGCGGTGGATGAGCCAGAGCGCGATCAGCCCGACGATGAAGGCGCCAAAGACGACCGCGCCGCCGATGCCCAGCGCTCGCGTCACGCGGGCGAGCAGCAGTAGATTCCTGCCGAGGAAGTAGCCCAGCAGCCCATAGACCAGCGCCCAGACGATGCCGCCCGCAGCGTTCCACGCGAAGAAGACGCGCCGGGGCATGTGGTTGACACCCGCCAGGAACGCGACCGTCACGCGCAGCACCGAGAAGAACCGCCCGACGAAGACCGTCTTGTCGCCATGCCGCGCGAAGTAGTGGCGGGTGTAGTCCAGCGCGCTCTCGCGCACATGCAGCAGCCGCAGGATGCGCCGCGCCAGCGGGTCGCCGCCGTACCAGCCGACAGTGAAGCCGATATTGTCGCCGATGATGGCTCCGGCGGCGGCGAAGGCGATTACCCAGCCGATGTTCAGCGGGCTGCCTGTGCCAGCGTAGACCGCCGCCGCCAATAGCGTCGTCTCGCCAGGGAAGGGAACGCCCATTGTTTCGAGCGCGACGGCCACCAGCACGACCCAGTAGCCATACGACAGAATCGCCTGATCGAGCCAGGCTGGCGCGGTCATGGTAGGGCGTCCTTTCGTTCCCGCTCAACCCCGTCGCGACGCCTGCGCATCGGTTATCGCGTTGTGCGCCACAGGCCCCTCGACAGACGGTGGCTAGCGCAAGGAGCCTGCCAGCGCGGCTTGCGCGGCCCAGTAGCCACACATCCCATGCACCCCGCCGCCGGGCGGTGTGGACGATGAGCAGATGTATAGCCCCGCGACCGGCGTGCGATAGGGATCGAGTGAGAGCGTGGGCCGGGTGAAAAGTTGCGCGAAGTCTTGCAGCCCGCCGTTGATGTCGCCGCCGACGTAGTTCGGGTTGTAGCGCTCCAGGTCGGCTGGCCCGCTGACATGGCGCGCCAGCACGCGCTCGCGGAAGCCCGGCGCGAATCGCTCGATCTGCGCTTCGATGCGCGCCGTCATGTCCACAGGTGAGCCATTGGGCACGTGGCAATAGGCCCAGAGTGTCTGCTTGCCCGCAGGCGCGCGCGTGGGATCAAAGAGGCTCTGCTGCACGACCAGTGTGAGGGGTCGCTCTGGCGCCTCGCCATGCGCCACGGCCTGCTCGCCCGCCGCGATCTCCGCCAGCGTTCCACCGACATGCACCGTCCCGGCGCGCAAGCAGGCGGGATCCGTCCAGGGAACCGGGGCATCGAGCGCGTAATCGAGCTTGAATGCGCCAGGGCCATAGCGATAGCGGCGCAGCGCGGCGGCGTAGCTGGCGGGCAGGCGCTTGGCGGCGAGACGCAGCAGTTGGCGCGGCGCGATGTCGCAGAGGATAGCGCGCGCCGAGGGCAGCGCGTCGAGCGAGTCCACTGGCGCGCTGGTGAAGATCTCGCCACCCAGCGTGCGCAAGTAAGCCGCCAGCGCGTCGGCGATGCGCTGCGAGCCGCCACGCGCAAAGGGCCAGCCAGCGACATGCGCGCTCACGCCCAGCATCAGACCAAATGCCGCGCTCGGCGGCTGATCGAGCGGCAGCATCGCATGCGCAGCCATTCCAGCGAAGAGCGCGCGGGCCGCATCGCCCCTGAATGTCAGCCGCGCTAGCAGGCTGGCAGGCAGTAGCGCGCGCACGCCAAATCGGCCCAGCGCCAGCGGATGCGTCGCCAGCGCGAAGGGACGCAGCGGGCCGAGGAAGGCGCGGGCGATGTCGTCCCAGTCGCGCGCGAGCGGTTGCATCAGACGGCGCCATGCGGGGCCATCGGCGCCCAGACCTGCGGCGGTCTGCGCGATGGAGCGCTCCAGCACAGCCGCGCCTGTGGGCAGGGGATGCGCTAGCGGCGCGGGCGGCTGAACCCACTCCAGGCCGTACCGCTCCAGTGGCAACGTGCGAAAGAAGGGCGATGCGATACCCAGTGGGTGCGCTGTGGAGCAGATGTCGTGGATGAAGCCCGGCAGCGTCAGCTCGCCAGAGCGCATGCCGCCGCCCACGGTGTCGTGCGCCTCGAAGACGGCGACCGAGCGCCCGGCCAGCGCCAGTGTGATGGCGGCAGCCAATCCGTTCGGCCCGGAGCCGATGACCACCGCGTCGTAAGCGCTACGTCCACCCATGCGCGCATCCGCCCTTCTCTGGCCGCTGCGCACACGCCGCCGCATGCGCCTGATGA
>JAICSR010000553.1 GCA_025936795.1 Ktedonobacterales bacterium
AGACGGGCTTCTTCCTCGATCAGCGCGACAAGCGCGCCCGCGTGACGGAGCTTGCGCCGCACGCCTCCTCGCTGCTGAATTTGTTCGCCTACTCTGGCGGCTTCGCGCTGGCCGGGCTGGCAGGCAATCCGTCGCTGCGCACGGTCAACGTGGACTCCTCGGCGCCTGCGCTGGAGCTGGCGCGCCGCAACTATGCGCTGAATGCCGTGGTCGCCGATGAGCCACACGATCAGCCGCGCCATCAGTTCATCGCGAGCGATGTCAACGCCTACCTGCAACGCGCCATCGAGGCCGGGGAGCGCTTCGATCTGGTCGTGGTGGACCCACCCGCCTTCGCCAAGAACCTCGGCCAGCGCGACCGCGCCCTGCGCGCCTACGAGCATCTGAACACGCTGGCGCTACGCACTGTGGAGCCGGGCGGACTGCTGCTCACCTGCTCGTGCTCAGGCGGCGTCAACGCGGAGGAGTTCGAGACGGCGGTGCGGCAGGCGCTGGCGCGCGAGCGACGCACTGCGCGGCTGATTGCCAGCTTCGGCCCCAGCCTCGATCATCCCACGCTGCCCGGCTTCAGCGAGGACCGCTACCTCAAGGCGCTGCTGCTCAGCCTCGACTAAGCGGCTGAGGGCCGCCAATGCGCTCGCGGTACGGCTTCACGAGCCAGGGTGATTGCAAAGTCTTACGTCATGTAGCCGTCTGGTCCTAAGCAGGGGTAGCGCGTCCGAGGCAAATAGCATGTGGAGGTGAGTAAGCAGCGCGACTAGAGTATCCTCACGCAAAGTCCCAAAACCAAGCGAAGAGGAGACCCTATGCGCGTATCCGAGTCTACCATATGCCCCTCACCTCCGTCGTCGCCGTCCTGGGTGGAAGCCTTGCGCCTGATTCCCGATCCACGCGCCCAGCGGGGACGCCGCTACGCCTGGACGACGCTGCTCACCTTGATCTGCGCCGCCCTGCTGAGCGGCATGACCTCGGGCGCTGCGATTGGGCAGTGGGTCCAGGAGCATGCACGCGACTGGCAGCCCTGGCTGCCGACGGCCTGGGACCGCATTCCCAGCGCAGCCACGCTGCGGCGTGTGGTCCAGCGGGTGGATGTAGCGGCACTCGAAGCGTGCCTCTGCGCGTATACGGCGCAGGCCCTCACCGCACCCGTCCCGCCCATCCCGCCCGTCCCGCCCATCTCGCCGGAACTGCGGGCACTGGCAGTGGACGGCAAGGCGGTGCGCGGCGCCCAGCGGCACGGCGCCAAGGTCCATCTGGTCAGCGTCGTCACGCACGCGCAGACACAGGTGTTGGGCCAGGTGGCTGTCGCCGACAAGAGCAACGAGATTCCTGCGGTGCGTACTCTCTTGCAAGGCCGCGACCTGCACGGGTGTCTGGTGACGTTGGATGCCATGCACACCCAGCGTGTGACCGCGCGCCTGATTCTGGAGCAGGGTGGGCACTACCTGCTCGTCGTCAAAGCCAACCAGCCCGACCTCTCCAGCGCGCTGACCGAGTGGTTCGCCGAGGCGGCGTGGGCCGACGAGTGCGAGGCGCAGGTGACGACCTGCGACGTGGGGCATGGGCGCCATGAACATCGCACGCTTACCCGCCGCCTGGTCGACACGCGCCTGCTCGGCCTCATGGGGTGGCCCGGTGTCCAGCAGGCGCTGCGCCGCGTGACGTGGGCGCAGCTCCGCCCCAGTGGCAGTGAGCGCTGGGAGGTGACCTACGCGCTTACCAGCCTGCCCGCAACGGTGCTGCCCCCCGCGCTGGAAGCCGCGTGGCGCGGCCACTGGACGATTGAGAACCGGCTGCACTACGTCCGCGATGTCACCTGGCGCGAAGATGCCGGCCAAGCCCATTGCGGCGCCACGCCCCAAGCGCTCGCGGCGCTGCGCAATGGCCTGCTCTCGCTCTTGCGCCGACGCGGCTATACCCAGATCGCCAGCGCCTTGCGCCATCTGGGCGCTTCCGTCCCCCGCGCCCTCCGCTTCCTCGGCTGCTCACGCCTGGTCACTTGACAGAAGACTTTGCAATCGCCCTGCATCGCCCCTGTGTTATCTATAACATTTCGTTATGAAGACACGCTCAATACATGATTAAAGTTTCTTAAAGGTAGCGCGC
>JAICSR010000503.1 GCA_025936795.1 Ktedonobacterales bacterium
ATCGGGCTGTGGGCGCCTGATCGAGCGAGGTGGGCTGCGGAGCGCGCTCGTTGGCGGCTGGCCCTGGCGACGACTGCGGTGTTGGCTGTCGCCCGGAGCCGCGCTCACGCTGATGTCGCATCCGCGCTCTCCTCCCGTTGACGCCTGCTCAGCGCATTCCCTGCGCGGCGGTCCGCTCGTGCGCGGCGCCATCGCGTCGCCGCGCCATCACTGTGGCTAGTTCTCGGCGCAACGACCGCTCGCTCTGCGCCATAGCTGAGTATGGCGCCAGCGCGGGCGAGCGGTCAAACACCCGGCTGATTTCTAGCCCGAAGGTCCCCGCAACGTCCGGCGTCCTGCAAACTCGTGGCGCGAACGGCCAGATGACATCGCGTCATTAGTTCACGAGCTGGCTGGCGGCCTCAGATACGAGGGCGAGCAGGCGATCAATGCTAAACGGCTTGATGAGCGCGGGCGCGTCGACCTGCCGCATCAATTGCATTAGTGGGCCGCTCAGCGTGTTGGCGGCGGCCGTCATGACGACGAAGCGATGCTGGCGCATCAGGCGCCCGTCGCCCGTGACTGCCTGCAAGACACCGCGACCGTCGAGCCGTGGCATCATCACATCGAGCAGCACAACCATGCGGTCTGGGGTGCTGCGGAGTGTTTCGAGCGCGACGACGCCATCGGGCGCCTGCGCCACGGAATAGCCCTCATCTTCGAGGAGCTGGTGGAGGGTCTCGCGAATAGCTACATCGTCATCCACCACCAGCGCGGCAGGGAAGCGCATCGTTGTCGGCCTCTCAGTCCACACACACCGGTTGTCTCGTATTCGCGCGCAACGGGCGCCAGGCCCGCTCGCTGCAGACGCGCTAGAGACAGCTATGGGACAGGTCGGGGTAGCGGCGCAGGTGGTCTCCATCGCGTTGGCGCGCAGCGCGCATCACCCCCACAGTACTCCTGCATGCGGCGCTCTGAATAGTCTCCCAGCCCAATTGTCGCTCTGGTTGTCATTCTGGCCGCTCAGCGCGCGCGCAGCACAGCGTAGACCACTACGGTGATCCAGCCGAAGGGAATCGTCAGCAGCGCCCAGAGCCAGCCTGGCTGACCGCGTCTGTGGGCATCTGGCGCGATCCAGAACAGGCCCACGACGATGGGGATGATGGTCAAAAAGATCAGGACGATATCGTACCAATGTACACCCATGTTGCGGACACACTTTCTATGTGGCGCCGACGCTCCTGGCCCACGTTTCAGGCTGTCGGCTGCGGAGACCTACCGGGCGCCCACTCGCGGCAGCAGGGCGCGCACGACGACATACGCCAGAATCGTCAGCCAGCCGAGCGGGATGGTGAGCAGCGCCCAGACCCAGCCCTGCTCACCCAGCCGGTTCGCATCGGCCCGAACGACCGTGAAACCCAGGATGATGGGCAGCAGAAAGGCGATGAGAATGCCGATCAGGGCCACGCCCTGCGCGACTAGACTTCCTCCATTGACCGCCATAGCTATCTCCTTTGACGATCTGCGCTCAACGCGCGGCGCTCCAATGGCTATTCAGCTCGCTGATGCGACGGCCTGACCGCGCGCACGATCAGATAGGCGAGCAGCGCCAACCAGCCCAGCGGAATCGTGATGAGCGCCCAGAGCCAGCCCGGCTGCCCAAGCCGGTCGGCGTCGGAGCGCACAAACGTGAAGCCCAGTACGATTGGCAACAGAAACGCGGCGAGCCATAGAGCGCCAAAGAGCAGGGACACGAAGATATGTCCAACAAACACAGCTGCCTCCCTTGACGATGCGTGCGCCGAGTGGCTGAAGCAGTGGCGGCGCACGGCCACTTGCTATCCTGTCTGCACAGTATACGCGGGCGCCAGCCCAGAGGTTGGCGGCTGATGCGGCGAACGAGTCGCCAGCCGCGCAGGGCGTTTCGCGGGATGCTATGCTACATTCGGCGCAGGGCGACCTCACCCCCTGTCCCCCTCTACCGCGAGGCGAGGGGGAAATGGAATGTCTGGCTCCCCTCGCCCCGTGGGAGAGGGGCTGGGGGTGAGGTCTGGCGCGCTGCCGACGGCTATGCCAGCGCCTGGAGGACGCAGCGACTGCCAGTGCACAATGGAAGGATCGAAAGGACTGCCATGCTCCATCCCGATCACGACGCCATCGCTGCGACCGTGCGCGGCTGGTTCACCAACTCCGCGCCAGAGATGGGCTACCAGAAGGAGCAGCGGCGCTTCGGCGTCTATGGGCAACACGCGACGGCGGGCGATGAAGTCCTGATACGGAGCCTGGCCCCTGCCGAGGTGGACGCATTGCTGGCCGATGCGCGCGCCTACTTCGATGGCGCCCGCGTCACCCTCTACATCGAAGACCGCGCGCTGGATGCGCAGTTACGCCCGTCGCTGCTGGCGCATGGCTGCGTCGCGCAGGACAGGCAGAGCTATCTGGCGCATGTCGGGCCGATTCCAGCCGCCACGCATGCGCCCGGCCTGACGCTCGAAGAAATCACGCCAGCGACGCTCGAAACGTGGGCCATCACCAAGCTCCAGGGATTCGCCAATAGCGATGCGCCCCCCGACGACGCTGAGATCGCTGCGCAGGTGGCGCTGCGCG
>JAICSR010000508.1 GCA_025936795.1 Ktedonobacterales bacterium
GATTGCCTGCCTGTCGCTCAATCTACTGCGCGCCACACGCGCTATCTGAATGGGTTCACCCCCTCATGGCGGCCTGCCTGGTCGCCCGATGGCTCTATGCTAGCCTTCGTCGCGCTGACCGTACACGGGAAATGGTCGGCATGGATCGCTCGCGTGCGCGATCTTGCGGAGGCGCCGGTCTATGGCGCGACGACGACTGCCTATCAGGTCAGCCAGCCCGGCTGCGCCGATCCTGTGTGGGCGCTGCGGCGACCTGGCGCGGCGGGCGCATCGAGTGTCATCGTCTATAGCTGCGACACGCCCACCTCTGACCAGTTTCATGGAGCGGTTTTCGCCACATCTGGCGCACTCTCAGCGCCCACATGGCAGGCCTCGCTCACGACGGGGATACGCGCTGAGCAGGGCGGCGTGTGGATGCCACAGTGATGTGCGCTGAGTTGACAGCGGCTGCGGGCAGTCAGTATGCTGGGCATAGCGGCTGGCGGCTTTGCGAGCGTCGCGCGGGTCGTGTGTGGACGCTGCATTGTGGATGGGCGGGAGCGCAATGGCGGATACACCAGTCTCGGTCTTCATCAGCTACTCGCGCACCGATAGCGCGTTCATTGATCGGCTGGAGGCTGACCTGCGCGCCTATGGCTTCGATACCTGGGTTGACCGCCAGCACCTGGAGGGCGGCGCCGACTGGGCGCGCCAGATCGAGCAGCAGATCGTGCGCTGCGAGGCGCTGATCGTGGCGCTCTCGCCCGATGCGATCACCTCGACCTGGGTGCGGCGTGAGATCACCTTCGCGCTCAACGCGGGCAAGCGCATCATCCCCATCATCGCGCGTCCAGTCGCCAGCACGCCGATTGAGATCGTCAATCTGCAATACATTGACCTGAGCGCCGACTATTTGCTTGGACTGCAAGACCTGCGTGTAGCGCTGCTCAAGACGCGGACGCTACCACCGCCGCCGCGTCCCGCCCAGGCGCCGCAACCGCTGCTGACCCTTCCTGATGTGAGCGACCCGCTCAAGGGGCTGGTGCAAATTCCTCCCGCGCCGCCCGCGCCCAATCCCGACCTCAATGCGCTGTTCATGCAGGCGCAATCAGCGCTCGCGCATGGCAACGTGGACCTGGCTGAGGCGCTGTTGCGGCAGCTTGTCGAGCAGGAGGAAGGTTTCGGCAATGGGCTGGCTGGCGAGGAACTTCAGAGCGCGCGCAAGCAACTCGAACCCGTGCGTATCGAGCGCCTCCTGAAGCTGGCGGATGATGCACATGCGAACGCCGCCTGGGGCCAAGAGATTGGCGCGCTACGGGCGCTGCTCGAAATAACTAAGACGGCAGGCGCTGACCCTTGGAACCAGCTTGCCACACCCTATTGGGACGACGATTTACACCTCATTCGGTCGCCAACTCCGAAACCGCAGGTCAGCGCAGACACCCTGAACGCTCGTCTGAAGCGGGCTGAGAACTGCCAGAAGTGGGCGTGGCTGTATGACAACGCGCGCGCATTTGCGCAGGCAGGCGATGCCGCTGCGACTCAGCTTGCGCTGACTCGACTATGGGATAAGGCTCCTGAGTTTGGTGATCCCGCGCATATTGCGCCACAAGGGGTCTTGCCGCCAGACCCAAACAGAAGGCAGTCGGAAACGTGTGAGCGATGTGGGGCCGATGCTGTTGACAGCCTGGGGGTGTGTCACAATTGCGGGTGGCAACGACCAGTATGGTGAGCGATTACAGCGCCTTTCACGTATCGCGCATCGCAGCGGGCGATAGTGCGCCCGCTGCGGGCGAGCTGCACATCTGGAGGGCGTGAGCGCGTATTGGGCATGGGGCGTGCGCCGGAACTCTTCGCCTATCGTAGTGTGACGTGAGCGGAGCGCAGGAGAAGGCCCAGCATGGATGACGGAGAGAGCCAGCGCGAGGCGACCGAGCCGACGATTGACCGGCTGCCGGAGTTGATCGCGGCGCTGCCGGAGCGCGAGCGTGTGATGGCCGAGCGGCTGTTCCAGGTGGTCGTGACGGAGGGCGAGATTGACCCGCCGCCGGAGATGACGCCGTGGCTGGAGCGTACTTTCGGCTCGGTTGCGGCTACGCGCCATCAGCGCATCGTGCGGGTGATGAACCGCTGGACCTTCGAGGGCGCCACGTTCAATCCGTTGCGCAGCCGCCGCCCTGGCGCCAGCAACACCAGCGCCACGCCCGCCGCCGACCCGCCAGAGCTACGCGAACGCATCGAACGGGCGCAGGGCGATGACTTCTGCAACCCGGAGACGCGCACCCCCGCCGACCGCTTTGGCCGGGCGCGTGGCGCGCAGACGATCACAGCGGCCAATGTCGCCAAGGCCGACGGCTGGCATAGCGTCGCCATCTTCGCCCGGCACGATCCGCTGGCGCTGGATGAGGCGCTGGTGAGCGACCTGCTGGCCACCAGCCTCGACTGGGCGCGCCAGGCGCATCAGACCGACCCAGCGGCGCGCCACTTCTTCCTGCTCTGGAACTGCCTGTGGCGCGCGGGCGCCTCGCTGATCCATGGGCATGCGCAGATGACC
>JAICSR010000236.1 GCA_025936795.1 Ktedonobacterales bacterium
CGCAGTTGATGTCCGCTGCGCAGAGCCAGGGCGACACGACCAGCACGCTCGCCGAACTCGCGATCAGCGCCGCCAAGCAGGCAGCATGCGCCGAGGCGGAGAGCGAGCCGGACGGCGCGACTGTCGCGGTCGAACCTGCCGCCATCCGCTCCGAGCGCATTGGCGGCTGAGGGTCCGGCGGGCGGCGGTTGTTGGCATAGGTGTGATTGCCCTGCGCTGGGCACAGGTGCTAGAATGCGGGCGTCGTACGGTCCTGCGCGACAACCGAAAGCGGCGCGCTCTCGGGCGGGGCGTACACTGATCCCAGCGGAGTTTCAGGAGGACGCCATAGTGGGCCAGCTCGACGGCAAAACTGCCTTGATTTTTGGGGTAGCGAATCACAACAGCATCGCCTGGGCCATCGCCCAGAAGCTCGCAGCGGAGGGCGCGCGCCTCGCGTTCACCTATCAGGAGCGCATGGAGCAGAACGTCCGCAAGCTGACTGCTGGCATGGATGGCGCGCTAGTCATGCCATGCGACGTGCAGAGCGACAGCGATCTCGACGCCGTCTTTGCGCAGGTCGGGCAGGAGTTTGGCGGCCTTGACATCCTCGTCCATTGCGTCGCCTTCGCCCCCACCGATGACCTGAAGGGGCGCGTCTCGCGCGTCTCGCGCGCGGGC
This sequence comes from Ktedonobacterales bacterium, assembly GCA_025936795.1. Taxonomy (GTDB): domain Bacteria; phylum Chloroflexota; class Ktedonobacteria; order Ktedonobacterales; family JADMIN01; genus JAKAIY01. The sequence continues at coordinate 661 of JAICSR010000236.1, forward strand.
TTTCTCACCGCGCTCGACATCAGCGCCTACTCGCTCATGGCGATGGCGGGCCGCGCCGAGCCGCTGATGCAGGCGCGCGGTGGCGGTAGTATCCTCTCACTCACCTACCTGGGGAGCGAGCGCGTCGTCCCTGGCTACAACCTGATGGGCGTCGCCAAGGCGGCGCTGGAGTCCGCGGTGCGCTATCTGGCGTGGGACCTCGGCCCGCAAAACATCCGCGTGAATGGCATCTCGGCGGGTCCGCTGCGCACGCTTTCGGCGCGTGGCGTGGGCAACATCAACGACATGTTTGGGCTGGTCGAGCAAGTGTCGCCGCTGCGCCGCAACATCGAGCAGGGCGACGTGGGCGATGTCGCGGTCTACCTCTGCTCATCAGCGGCGAAATCGCTGACAGGTGATATTCTCTACGTTGACAATGGCTTCCATGTCATGGGGCTGGGGACCATGTAGCGCGCCGTCAGCCAGGGTAGCGGCGCTGCTCATTATCGCGCCAGCGCCGCTACCCTGCGTGCAGCGTTCACTCGCATCTTTTCCCATCTCTACGCATCTCTGCCTATCTCATCCAAGCGCCAGCGCGTCAGAGGACATTTTCGCATGAGCAATCCTTCTCCTGAGCTGCCTGAGCTGCCTGAGCCGTCTGAGCCACGACGGTCGCCCAGTCGCCAAACGCGCGCCATCATTTTCGCCGCGCTCGCCATCATCACGGTCGGGCTGCTGCTCAAAGGATTGCTCACTCCAGCGACGCCCACGAACGCCACACCCGGCGCCACACCTGGCGCGACGGCCCCCGTCGTCGGCCATTACGCGCCCGACATCACCCTGCGCGACCTCTCGAACAACCCCGTCAAGCTCTCCTCTCTCAAGGGCAAGGTCGTCGCGCTCAACTTCTGGTACGCTGCCTGTGAGCCATGCAAATTTGAGATGCCCGCGCTTGAGCATACCTATCAGCAGTACCAGGCGCAGGGCTTCGTGGTGCTGGGGGTAGACACCGTGGATGACCCCGCGACGGCGGATAGCTTCGTGCATACGCTGGGCATCACCTATCCCATCGTGCGCGATGTGGATCTGCGCGCCACGACCCTCTATCGCATTACCGACACGCCCTCCACGTTCTTCATTGACCGCGATGGCGTGGTGCGCTACCGTGTCGTCGGCACGCTGGACGCCGCAACGCTACATACCGATGTCACCGCACTGCTCAGCGAGAAGTAACACGGACCTCACCCCCAGCCCCTCTCCCGCCACAGCGGGGGAGGGGTTGGGGAGGGGGCAGCCAGCGCCGACATGATGGACCCGCCTCAGAGCTTGGCTTGCATGTTGTACAGGTTCGCATAAGCGCCGTTCAGCGCGATCAACTCCGCATGTGTCCCCTGTTCGATGATCCCGGCTTCAGAGAGCACCACGAGTCGCTGGGCATTGCGGATGGTTGACAGGGGTGGGCGATGACGAGTGTGGTGCGGTTGTTGGCCAGCTTCTCCAGCGAATCTTGCACCGCCTTCTCGCTCTCATTGTCCAGCGCGCTCGTCGCCTCATCGAAAATGATGATCGGTGGATTCTTGAGGAAGACGCGCGCAATGCTCAACCGCTGCTTCTGGCCGCCCGAAAGCCGCACGCCACGCTGGCCGATGTCCGTATCGTAGCCATCGGGTAGCGCCATGATGAACTCATGCGCGTGCGCTCGTCTGGCGGCGGTGACGATCTCCTGCCTGCTGGCGTCGAGGGCGCCGTAGCGGATGTTGTCCGCGACGGTCCCGGCGAACAGGTAGATATCTTGCTGGACAATGCCGATGTTCCCGCGCAGCGAGCGCAAGGTCACGTCGCGGATGTCCTGCCCATCCACCAGGATGCGTCCTGCGTCTACGTCGTAGAAGCGGGGAATCAACGAGCAGAGCGTGGTTTTGCCAGCGCCAGACGCCCCGACCAGGGCCACGTATTCACCGGCCTGAATCTCCAGCGAAAGGTTGCTCAGCACCGCCGGGTGATCTGGCTGATAGCGGAAGCTGACCGCCTGGAACTCCACCTGACCGCGAACGTCCGTCAGGTCAACGGCGCCTGGCGCGTCGTGCAGGTCTGGCGCCACCTCCATGATCTCCATGTAGCGGTTGAATCCAGTGATGCCCTCCTGATATAGCCTGCCAAAATTGACCAACTTCTGCACGGGGTCAACCAGGATGCCAATGAAGAGCAGGTAGGTTAGCAAGTCAGCCAGACTCAGCGAGGCGCGCACAATCGCGGCGCCGCCAAAGACGATCACGGCGACGGTGATGAGCTGCGCAAACGCCTGCAATCCGCCGGAGAAGTACGCTTCACTCCTGTAGCCGTCGCGGCGGCTGACGAGGAAGCGATTGTTGGCGTGGGCGAACTTGCGCCGTTCAATGTCCTCGTTGGTAAACGACTTGACCACGCGCGCGCCTGCCAGCGCGTCCTCCACCTGCGCGTTGATATCGCCGATGCGATCCTTGCTGCTGCGCAGCGCGCGATTCATCTTGCGATTGAAGTACAGCGCGTACACCGCCATGATGGGCAGGAAGAGGAAGACGACCAGGGTCAGCGCGACATTGACCCGCAGCAAGATGACGAAAGCGCCAATCACCGTCAGAAAGGTCGTGACGATGTCCTCTGGGCCATGATGATACAGCTCGGCCATCGCAAAGGTATCGTTGGTGATCCGGGTCATCAACTCCCCTGTGCGCTGCTCATCGTAGAAGCTAAACGAGAGCTTCTGGTAATGGTCGAACAGCTCGCTGCGCATGTCGCTTTCCATCCTGGCGCCCATCATGTGGCCCTGATAGTCAATGAACATGTTGCACAACGCATAGACGCCCACCAACGCCAGCATGAGCGCGCCCATCAGCGCGATGTGGGTGAGCGCATGTGGCGCCGCGCCATCCAGCAGGTGGGTGGTGATGTACTGCGCGCAGAGCGGGAGCGCCAGCAGCGTCGCCGACACGATCAGCGCGCAGGCCATGTCCATCAGAAACAGGCCGATGTAGGGCTTGTAGAAGGACAGGAACTTGCTGGCGCGCGATGGCGCAGGCGCGCTGGTGTGGGAGCGAGCTTTTGCGATGGGAAGATCACTGGCCGCTGGCTCAGCCGACGGCTCTTGCGTGATGGAATCGGTTGACGACAAAGGGATGCTCCTCATGGTCGTGTTCAGGCAGTCGCAGATCGCATCAACGTCTCACCGCGCATCACAAGCGGATGCGCAGCGTGCGTGGGTGAAGATGCGCTTTTCAGGGAACACCCGCATGAGAGGAGGTCACAAGAGGAGGTAACGCGGCACGCCAAACTGCGGAGGCGTGGCTCGTGGAGGTCGAACGGAGGATACCGTGTCGGGTGACTGCGTGATCGGGAACATGAGGTCGCGCACGATGCGTGCGGCGTCTACACTCCCAGGCTATCCTCGACGAAACTCCATACCGTCATGCTGGGTGTCGAAGTTGCGCGGCATGTGCTTGCAGACATCTCAGCACGTCCCTTTCTGAACTGACGCCGCGAGGAGGCGTGCGCCAAAACCCTGGCATGTACTGGTGGGATGATACCATATGGAAAAACGCTCGGTCAACCGCTGCTCTCCGACCGATTGCTCCGTATGCCTATGTGGCAGGCGCCACGCGCGCCCAGGGCAGCCAGCGGTTGGCGGGCGGCGCGTGAGATGATAGAATGCAGGGCGCGCCACCCGCAGCCATCCCGGAGGCTGTGAGCTTCAGTGGCTCTGGAGCGGCTCGGTAGTGGCGCCTTCGCGACGCTGGCAGGAAGCGTCGTAGCGCAGATGATGATGACGTCCGCCAGGGATCGAGTGCGAGCGCGACGTCCGAAGGGGGCGATAGACGCATGTCTGGTCATTCAAAGTGGGCTCAGATTCGTCGAGCAAAGGGCGTGAACGACAATAGGCGCGGCGCGCTCTTTACCCGGCTCGGTCGCGAGTTGGTCGTCGCGGTGCGCGAGGGTGGCGGCGGTGATCCCGATGCGAATTTCCGCCTGCGCATGGCCGTGCAGCGCGCCCGCGACGCCAACATGCCGATGGACAACATTGATCGCACCATCAAACGTGCGCTTGGGCAAGGCGAGGGCAATCAGCTCGACGATGTTGTCTACGAGGGCTATGCGCCAGGTGGCGCGGCCATCATGGTGCAGGCCATGACCGATAACCGCAACCGCACGGCGGCGGAGATTCGCAGCACGTTCGGCAAGAATGGCGGCAACCTCGGTGAGTCCGGCTGCGTCGACTGGATTTTCGAGCAGAAAGGCGTGCTGGAGGTGGCGCTCGATGGGCGCGACCCCGACGACCTGACGCTCGAAGTGATTGACGCGGGCGCCGAAGATGTGGACGAATACCTCGAAGGCGACGAGTCGCTGATCGTCTACACCGATCCGGCGCAACTCAATCAGATGCGCGAGGCGCTGGAGGCGCAGAAGCTGACGCTGACCCGCGCCGAGACGCAGCTCGTGCCAAAGACCAAAATTGATCTTGGCGAGAAGGAGTCGCTCCAGACGCTGCGCTTGATTGACAAGCTGGAAGAACTGGACGACGTACAGAACGTGTATACGAACGCCCAGATCGCCGACGAGTACGCCGAGAAGTACGCAGGCTAGCGGTTGCTGGCGCGTCCTGGTCGCTATTGGCGCGCCGCTCGTCGGCGGCGCTGGGCAGAGGAGGTCGGGGGATGGGCAGTGAGCCGCGCCGCGCGATTGGCATTGATCCGGGGTCTGCGCGGCTGGGCTACGCAGTGGTCGAGTCGCGCTCCGGCGGGCTGACGCTGCTGGCGTGCGGCTGCATCACCACGCAGCCGACGATGCCTATGCCGCAGCGCCTCAAGCGCATCCACGACGAGGCGCTGGCGATCATCCAGGCGCATGCCCCACGCGAGATGGCCATCGAGGAACTCTTCTTCGCCAAGAATGTCACGACGGCGGTGGCGGTGGGGCAGGCGCGCGGCGTGGCGCTGCTCGTCGCGGCGCAGAGCGACATCCCCGTGAGTGAGTACAAGCCAATGCAGGTGAAACAGGCGGTGCATGGCTACGGCCTCGCCACGAAAGCGCAGGTCGGCGAGATGGTGCGCGTGCTGCTGCGCCTCGACACGATTCCCACGCCCGATGACGCCGCCGACGCCGCCGCCATCGCCATCTGCCACCTCAACATGCTGTCGCCTGAGCGCCTCTTGTCGCGCTAGCCCATGGGGGAGCCATGATCGTCGCGGTTCGCGGGACACTCGAAGGGAAGACGCTCGATAGCGCGTACATTCTCGTCGGCGGTGTCACCCTGCGTGTCTATGCGCCACTGAGCGCGCTGAGCGGCCTGAACATCGGCGAGACCGTCTCGCTGCACACCACCTTCATCGTGCGCGAGGATGCGCTTACGCTCTACGGCTTCACCTCAGCGGATGATCGCGACCTCTTCGAGCAGATGCTGCTGGTGACGGGCGTTGGCCCGAGGGCTGGGCTGGGGCTGCTCTCCAGCATGTCGGGCGCGGCCTTCCGCGAGGCCGTGATGCGCGAAGACATCACCCGGCTGACACTGGCGCCGAATGTTGGCAAGAAGCTCGCCGCGCGCATCGTGCTGGAGCTGAAGCCG
>JAICSR010000342.1 GCA_025936795.1 Ktedonobacterales bacterium
CAACCGAGTCGTCAATCGTTTTGGTTGGGGCGCCGATCTCTAGCGCCGCCACCGTCTGATTGCGCTCGATCACGGGCAGCAGCACGACGATCTGCCGCTTGCCGCTGGGATCAATTGCGAGCAGGTAGTCCTGGTTGCTCTGCGACTGCGTGAGAGCCGCCTGCACCTCAGCGCTTGTCACGGGCGCCGTTGGCGTGAAGCCGCCACCGTTTACATGCGCGATGACCGCGCCAGAGGTTGCGAGCAGCGCAACATCCGTCCCTGGGCCGTCGAGCCGATTGAGCAGTTGCTCGCCAATGGCCAGCGCCTGATCAGAAGGCGCGCCCAGCGGCGGCGGATTCGCCCCTGGCGCTGCGAGCCGCAGCGGCGCTGCGCCGCCAACGCCGCCAACGCCGCCAACGCCTCCTGGCCCGCTGCCCACTGGCCCATTAGCCGGCGGACCTTTGAGCGCAGTGCGAGCCTCCTCACGCAGCGCGACCGCCTGATTGCCGAGCAGCGCTTGCTCTACCGTGGCGCTGACCAGCGCGCCCAGCCCGATCAGCAGAATTGCGAGCAGGCCAAACATACCCAGCGCCAGCCGCCAGCGCAGGGGCACACGGGCGTCGAGCCGCGCGAGGCCGCCTGGACGTTTGCTCCGCTGGGAGTCGCTCATCGCTCGCGTCCTCGCTTGCGCCTCAGCCACGCAGCGCGTAGCCAACGCCGCGCACCGTCTGGATCAGACGTGGTGGGTTATCGTCCAGTTTCTCGCGCAGATGGCGCACGAAGACCTCGATCACGTTGTCATCGCCCTCGTAGGCGTAGCCCCAAATGCGCGCCAGGATGACCTCGCGCGTCAGTGTCTGGCGCGGATGCGCAAGGAACAATTCGAGCAGCTCAAACTCGCGCGGGGTCAGCTCGCGTGCGCGCCCCGCCCGCGTCACGACATGCGTCTCGCGGTCAAGCGTCACATCGCTGAAGGCCAGCAGGCGGTCGAGACTCTTGCCGCGCCGCCGCAGCACCGCGCGCACCCGCGCCATCAACTCCTTGAAGGCGAAGGGCTTGGTCACGTAGTCGTCGGCGCCGATATCTAGCCCGGCGATGCGGTCGTCCAGTTCGTCGCGCGCCGTCAGCATAATGATCGCCGCGTCGCTGATTGGCCGCAGCCGTTTGGCCGCCTCCAGCCCACTCAGGCGCGGCAGCATTACGTCGAGGATGATGACATCGGGCTTCAGCGTCAAGGCCTGGCGCATCGCCTCCTCGCCATCGGTCGCCACGGCGATTGCGAAGCCTTCATACTCGAACCCCATGCGCAGAAATTCGACGATGTGCGGCTCATCATCCACCAGCAGGACGAGCGGCTTGCGCTCAGTCCCATCCACGCTCATCTGCGCCATACCCCGCGCTCCATCATGCTGACCGCAACTCAGAGAGAATCGTTCGAGAAAAATCGTTCGAGAAAATCGCTGCTGGCGGCTGAAACCGCACCTGGAGGGCGACCAGCCGCCGCCAAACCCGCCTGCGCAGGTTCCCCTCCACCAACCTGACCCCCCAGTCCACACACGCGGACTTCGCGGCCCACTGGACCATCCAGGCGCGGTTTCAACCGCCAGCAGCGCTGCATGCGCTCTCCGGCTACTTCGCGTTCGTCCCGGATGACCCCGCTGGCCCGGCGGGCCCACCGATTGGCCCTGGGCGCCCGGTGGGTGGATTGGGCATGATGGTGACGACCTCAGCCGTCAGGCTGCCATCACTGTTCTTGGTCCCCTCGGCGCCGATGTAGACGCCAGCCTTGAGGGCGCTGAGCGACGAGGCCGTCTGTGTCGGCCCATTGCTGCCCATCGTCACTGTAACATATCGCGTGCTGGCGGTGACATGGATGGTCGTCGTAGACGCGCCGCGTGGATCTGTCACGGTGATGGTCGAGCCGGACACGCTCTTGATCTGCCCGCCAGCTCGTGGCAGCACGATCTGTATCACTTCAGCGTTCAGGCTGCCGTCGCTGTTCTTGGTTCCCTCGGCTCCAATCTGCGCGCCAACCACGATGTCGCCGAGGCTGGCCGCCTGCCCTGCCCGCTGCACCGTCGTGCTGGCGCTGGTGTGGATCGCCTGTGTCGCACCCTGACGATCCTGAATGGTGATGGTTGAGCCGCTAATCGCCGTGACCTTGCCGCCCGCGTGTGGCAGCACGATGTCCACGCGCGTCGCGGCGATGCTGCCATCGCTGTTGCGCTGGCCCATGACATGAATCGCCTCGCCCGCTGTGATGGCGCTGAGGCTGACCGTCTTGCCTGCGCGGGTGTAGTGGGTGCTCGCCGTCACGTTGACGGTGACGCTCGTGCCATCGGGGCGCTTCGCCGTGATGGTCTGCCCGCTGACGCCAGAGACGGTCAGCGTCCCAGCGCGCCCTGGACCCATGCCAGATCCACCGTTGCCGGGGCCACCGTTGCCGGGGCCACCATTGTTGGCGCCACCGGTTAGCGTGGCGAAGGTCGCTTGCAAGCCGGAGAGGCTCGCCGCATGCGCAGTGAGCGCAGTCGCGCCGAGGCCCGCCGCGATGCCCAGCGCCAGCAGCGCCGCCGCTACCCCGCCGCCAATCGCCAGCAAGCGCCGCCGACTGCGCAGCCGTGGCGGGCGCGATGGACGCGGCGCCATCGGCGGAACCATCGGCGGCTGCTGGGTGAAATGCGTGTCGTTCAGGTGTTGGGCGTCCGGCGGTTGATTCGCCGGAAAGCTCATTCCACGCTCGTCCATTCTGACTCCTCACTGCGCCGTGACGCATCGTGGCACATCGTGCACGGCTGATTCGGGCGTCACAACCAGCGACATCATTCAGGGAACCATCGCGAGCGTGCGCCGTCATCACCAACGGTACGCCTGGAAGTTGAAAGGACGTGCGCGCATCGCTGAAGATTCGCTGAAGATCGCCTGAATGGCGCCTGGCTGGCCTCGTTATCGTCGTGGCGCGTGCGCGTCTCACAGAGTAGCGAGCGAGATGTGGGAACGCAAGCGCGAGGGATAGAGCGAGCATGAGAGCATGGTAGATCAGCGGTTCGGCGCGCAGCCAGCGACAGCGCCACAGCGGCAGGTCCGCGCCTGGGCCAGCGACGTGTGGCAGTGGACGCTGCGCACCCGCACGCTGCGCGCGACGCGATTGACGCGCGGCGACTGGGGCTACATTGCGGCGGTCTTCGCGCTGAGCCGCCTGCTGATCCTCGTCGTCGGCCTCGTCGGCACGGCGATGTTTCCCGCCGTGGGGCCGAATCAGGCATGGGTAATGCAGCCGATTACCTGGCAGACACTCAGCCGCTGGCCTAACCTCTTCGATCACTTCGATAGCGGCTTTTATATCGGAGTCTCGCATGGCTACCCCGCCGTCATCGCTGGGAACACCGAGGCGCTGCGTATCTGGGCATTCCTGCCCGGCTACCCGATTGTGCTGCACATCGTCGCGGTCATCCTCACCGCTCTGCATATCCCAGGGCCGGTGGATCTCATCGCGGGCATTCTCGTCTCGTACGCCGCGCTCTTCGGCGCCGTGGTCTACCTCTACCGCCTGACCGCCGCTGAACTGGATAGCGCGGTTGCGCGCCGCGCCGTGACGTATCTGCTGATCTTCCCCACCTCGCTCTTTCTCTCGGTGGCCTACCCGGAGTCGCTGCTGCTGCTGGCGACGGTTGGCGCGTTCTATCACGCGCGCCGCCGCCAATGGCTGGCCGCTGGGCTGTTCTCCGCTGTCGCCATGGCGACGCACTCGGAGGGTTTCGTGACGCTGGGGCCAGTCACGCTGGAGTTCCTGGCGTACTATCGAAGCGCGGGCGGCTGGCGACAGTGGGGGATGCTCAAGCTGGGATGGCTGTTCGGCCCGCCGCTGGTGGCTGTGGGCGCCTATGCGTTCTACAGCTCTAGCCGCACAGGCTATTGGCTGGCGTACTCGGCCTCAGAATACATCGTCTGGAAGCGTCGGCTCACGCCACCGGTCGCTCCTTTCATCGGTATTCTGCTGCACCCCGGCATCGGCTCAACCTTCGACTTCGACTTCCGCCTGCTCAACATCGCCGTGGCTGCCGTTGCGCTGGCGCTCTGCGTCGTGGCATTCAGGCGGCTGCCCGCGTCCTACAGCCTCTCGATTCTGCTGGGTGTGCTGCTGCCGTTCTCGACCGATGGCAGTCATATGCATGCATTGGCGCGCTACGTTGGCGCGCTCTTTGCCGTCTTCGTCGCGCTGGCGGCGTGGAGTCTACGCCGCCGCTGGACCCCCTCCGGCGAAGTCATCAGCGAGCCGACCAGCGCAGTCAGGCTAGAGCTACGCGACCGTGTGGTGTTGCTGCCGAGCCTGCTGATGCTGGCGGTCTTCACGCTGATGTTCACCGCAGGCGTCTGGGCGGCGATCTGACAAGTGCGCGCTCGATCCCCGGCGCGCCGCAGCGCAGCGCGATTTTGCTTGACGTGCGGTTTCTGGCAATGCTATACTTTTTGAGCGGCTCCTGTTGAGGTTGCTCAGGGAAGCGCGCGACGGGCCTCTAGCTCAATTGGCAGAGCA
>JAICSR010000621.1 GCA_025936795.1 Ktedonobacterales bacterium
GACAGCTTATTTCCGCGCATTGTGGAACGGCAACCTGGCGTCTGATACGGTGGAAGTTGATGTATTTTATTTGGTGCTGGCGCAATCATGCGGTGGAAAATAGGCGAGTGATACGGACGGTATGGTCGCAGGTTCGCTTCCTACATAGCGGGAAACGAACCTGCGCTGGTCCTAAATTTATCATGGGCAACAATGAATGGGAGATCAGCGTGGGACATCACACATCTACTAGCGTGGTGGCTGGCGCAGAAGCTCCTCGGCTTCGGCCAGCCGCTCGGAGGCGATGCTGAGGGGGTCAATCGCGACGGCGGGGAGGCGCAGCTTCTCCGCATTCGCCTGCAAGACGTTGGCGTACTGGCGCATCGGCTGAATCTGCGCCGCGCACATGCGCAGCAGCGCGATGGCCTTCTCGCGGCTCCCGCTCATCCACATCGGGTCGCTCATCAGGTCGAAGACATCGTCCTGCTCTTTGCGGCGGGCGGCGCTCTCGGCGTCGTTGCGCTGGCCGCCCACCTCGGCGAGAAAAGTCTCGAGTTCGCCGCGCGCCACCGAGAGGAGACTGGTCATTTCGGCCAATACTCGCGCCTCGGCCATCGCCCGGCCCATCAGCCACCACTCCTGGTCGGTGAGCGCGTCTTCCACCTCACGCAAGCGCTTGAGCAAGGTCTCAGCGCGTGCGGTTAACTCCTGAACCGCCGCCTGCGTGGGTGTCGCCAGCCCACCCGACGGAACGCCAAACTGCCCACCTGGCTGCCCGTTGACTGGTCCAGCAGGCTGCCTGGTCATCTGGTCGTTCTCCTGCTGTGCTGTCTGCGCTGCGCTACCTGTTGGCGAGAACCATTGCGGCTGCATGCTGTACCGTTCCCTCTCGATACCCTCGCGCGAATCATGGGTCGCTCGCGATCGTTTCAGTTCAGCCGCTAGCGCCGTTCCTCGTTGCCGGGCGACCGCCTGCGAATGCTTCCTTCACAATAGCGAGTTCTGTAGCTTCCGTCAAGCGTGCAGTTGGCGTCGGTTTGCGGGCAAGCGGAGGTCAGCCGCCAGCCTCAGCCGCCAGCGCTCGATGGCTACGCGCGCTCGGCTACCAACGACTCGAAGCGCGCGACATCGGCTCGGATGATGTCGAGGCTGGCGCGCCAGAAGTCCGCTGAGCGCGTGTCGATGCCAAAGCGCGCGGCGAGGGTGGCGGCGTCGGCCTGCCCGGTGGACGAAAGCAGGTCGTCGTAGCGCGCACGGAAGTCGTCGGGGTCCTGCTGGTAGCGCGCGTAGAGGCCCAGCCCAAAGAGCAGCCCGAACATGTACGGGAAGTTGTAGTACGAGCGGCTGGGACTGTAGTAGTGCGATTTCACCGCCCACATATAGGGGTGCAGCGCAGTCTCATCCAGCCCATCGCCGTAGGTGTCGCGCTGCGACTGAAGCATCAGCTCGCACATCTCCTGGATCGAGAGTTCGCGCTCGCGACGCCGCTCGAAGACGGCCTGCTCAAACAGGAAGCGACTGGTGATGTCTACGACC
>JAICSR010000251.1 GCA_025936795.1 Ktedonobacterales bacterium
GATCTTCGAGAGGGTGTCGCCCGACTTGACACGATACCACTTGCAGCCTGCGGCGGCGCTCGCCGTCATGATCTGCGGGGCAAAGCCGAAGAGCAACGCGGCCACGATGGCCAGGTTGGTCAGCAACCAGATCGGCGGCAGCTTGTAGGCGCGCGTAGCGACCGCAGGCTCGGCGCCGTCCGCGTCTGCGTCCGCCGGGCATGTCAGCCTGGTGTCGATCACACGAGCGCGCAGGGTCTTGGGAACATTGGGGACGCGCACGACCGGGCGTATGGCCGCCACACGGATGACCCGCTCGGTCGCCCGGCGCACGCGACCCCGCGAGGCGCCCGCTGAAGGCTGCGGCGTGGGCTGGACGGTGGTGGACGCTACAACCCGATGAGCGCCTGTGAAGAACTCGACAAACTCGGCTAGCTCCGCATCCTCAACATCCGTAGCCTGCGCAGCCTCCGCAGCATCGTTCACGTCGGCGCTCAGATGTGGAGCCGAGACTCCACGCAACAGTGGCAGCGGCGCGAAGTCGTACACGCGGTCGCGCTCTGACTCGCGCTCCAACAGGTCTACGCTTGAGTGGTGGGAGCCGACATGTCGCTCACGCTTGTAGTCCAGGCCCATCGCATCCTCTCTCTGTGTGTTTCCGGTGTCTCGTCCGGAGCCAGCCAGCGGCCAACGCGGGTATGGGGATGACTCTACCAGTCCGCGATGCGTCACACAAGAGGTTCAGCGCGTTTTATAGGACCATAGTACAGAGGAACGGCGATAGCGGCGCCCGTCGTTCGTTAGCGCTCGCCGCCCGATTGCCCGCAGCGTCTGAAGGGATGGCGAGCCTGCGTCAGCGAGTCATCAGCACGCCGACGACGATGCCGACGAACGCGCCCGCGAAGACCTGCGTGGGCGTGTGGCCAATCAACTCGCGCAGCCGCTGCTCGCGCAGGCCGCGCTCGTGGAAGAAGTCTTCGAGCATGAGGTTGAGGATGCGCGCCTGCCTGCTGACGGCCAGACGCACGCCAGCGGCGTCATACATCACCACGCCCGCGAAGACGGCAGCCAGCGCAAATGGCGTGGATTGCAGGCCGTCCACCCGCGCGATGGCCGTCGCCAGCCCCACTACCAGCGCGGAGTGTGAGCTAGGCATGCCGCCAGACGCGACGAGATGGCCGAGATTCAGCTTCTTATCTTTACTCAATGATGCCAGTGTCTTGATGAGCTGTGCGATAAACCATCCCAGCGCAGCGGCCCACAGCGGCCGATTGCTGCCCAGCAATGCGAGTTCTGCGCCCATGTCTATTCCTGTTGAGAGTTCACGCCTGGGCCCGCCAATCGCGCGCCAGTCTCCAGCCAGTCTCTAATCGTACGCCCATTGTACGTTAATTAGCCGCGACATTCATCCTTACTCATCGGTGTCGAAGTCTTCGAGCGAGAAGATTGGTTCGTCGTCGTCCTCAGCGCCATCAATCGGCGGCGCCACGCGCAGGCGACGCACGCGCAACTCCGCCTCGTCGAGGCGGTCCTGGCACATCTTCGCCAACTGCATGCCGCGTTCGTAGAGCGAGAGCGCCTCTTCCAGGGGCAGGCGGCCATCTTCCAGCGCCGTCACGATGCCCTCCAGGTCTTCGAGCTGCGCCTCGAAGGGCTGGGCCGCCGCCTCCGCCTTGCTCTGCTGCTTGGCGCGCCGTTTGCGCTCGGCGCCGTTCTGGGTCGTGTCCGCTGTCATACTCGCTCACTCTTTCGTCGGCGTTCTGGCGTCGCGCTCAGCCCGCCATCCAACTCGCGACCGCTCTCGGCGCGCTGGCCGTCGGCGTCGGGCGCGTCGGGCAGACGCGGGCCAGCCACCGCCGCGATGCGTCCATCTTCCAGCAGGATGCTGAGGCCATCGCCCGCCGCCACCTGCGCCACGCGCGAGACCACCGCGCCGCCTGGCTCGCGCCGCACAATCGCATAGCCGCGTGCGATGGTCAGGAGCGGACTGAGCGCGTGCAGGCGCAGCGCCGCCGTGCGTAGCTCCTCGCGCCGCAGCGCCAGCAGGTGATCGAGGCGCAGCGCAAGCGCCTGAGTCGCCGCGTCCACCAGCTGGCGGGTATCGGCGATCTGGCGCACGGGGCTGGCGCGGTCGAGGCGGCGCGCCGTCTGCGCCAGGGTCTCGCGCTGCGTCTCCAGCGTCTCGGCTATCGCCAGTTCCAGGCGGCCAGCCAGATCGAACAGCGCGCCGCGCCAGACCACCATATCTGAGGTGACGGCCATCGCCGCCGCCGTCGGTGTGCTGGCGCGCTGGTCGGCGACGAAATCGGCGATGGTGAAATCCGTCTCGTGGCCCACCCCGGTGACGATCGGCAGGCGCGACCGTGCGATGGCCCGCGCCACCACCTCTTCGTTGAACGCCCAGAGTTCTTCGATGGAGCCGCCACCACGCGCCACGATGATGACATCGGCCCGCCCATGCGCGTTGAGCGCGTCAATCGCGGCGGCCACCTGCTCGGCGGCGCCATCACCCTGCACCAGCGTCGGCGCCAGAATCACCTCGACCAGCGGGCAGCGCAGCCGCAGCGTCCGCAGGATGTCGCGCAGGGCGGCGGCCTGGGGCGAGGTGACGACGCCGACCACCTGCACGCGCTCCGGCAGCGGGCGCTTGCGCTCTGGCGCGAAAAGACCCTCAGCATCCAGCCGCGCCTTGAGCGCCTCGAAGCGCAGGCTCAGCTCGCCAATGCCCGCGTCGCGCACATCGTCCACATAGAACTGGAGGTCGCCGCGCTGCTCCCACAGGCCAATGCGCCCATGCGCGAAGACGGCCATGCCGTTGCGCATCTGGCCAACCGGAGGCCCGCCGCGACGCGCGAAGAGCGCACAGCGCAGCGTCGCGTCGCCATCTTTCAGGGAGAAGTAGCGATGGCCCGACGCCGCCTGGGTGTAGTTGCTAATCTCACCCTGCACCCAGACATCTTGCAGGAAGTAGTCCTCGGCGATGAGGTCTTTGAGATAGCGCGAAAGCTCGCTGACTGCGACGATACGCATGGACGCTGGCCCCTCCGGCTGCTGCTGGACGCGCCTGGCCAAAGTTCCGGCCAAAGCCTTGCTCGAAGCCTTGCTCGAAGCCTTGCTCGAAGCCTCGGCCAACTAGCTGCGCGGCTCGATCTCCAGCAGTGGCTGCCCATACTCGACTGGCTGGCCATCGCTGACGAAGACAGCTTTGAGCCGACCAGCGGCGGGCGCCTCGACCTCGGTATAGACGTTGAGCGCCTCGACCGCGCAGAGAATCTGCCCCTCACGGATGACATCACCCAGCGCAGTCAGTGGCCGCGCGCCCGCCTTCATGGCCATGCGGAAGACACCCACGAGCGGCGCTCGCACCTCGACGGTGTTTGCCTCAGCCTGGCTCTCCGTCTCCTCGATGACGAGCGAGTCATACAGCTCGTCATCTGCGCCAGCGCCTGGCGCCACCGAGATCGGCGCGGGCTTGCGCAGCGAGAGGCGCAGGCCGCTGGTGGCCTCCTCGATGCCAATCTCCTCGATGTCGCTGCCATTCATCAGCGTGATGAGCTGGCGTAGCTCGGCGACGCTGAGATGTGGCTGTTCTGTCTGAACGTCTTCGGGCCGGTCGGCCTTTTCGCGCGCCATTCCGCTCCTCCATCGTCTAAAAGCGCCGCTGTGCTGCGTCATTACCTGCGCCAACGCGCTACACAGGCAAACCTCTGGGCCAACGAGCGAGCTAGTTGACCCGCTCGACGTAGGTCCCGCCATCGGTCTTCACGCGAATCCGGTCGCCAATCGTTACGAAGAGCGGCACCTGCACCGTGACCCCATTCGAGAGCGTCGCGGGCTTGGAGCCGCCCGTCGCGGTGTCGCCCTTGAAGCCTGGCTCCGTGTACGTGACCTCCAGATCAACGGTGTCGGGCAACTCCACGCTCAGCGGCTCATCTTTATAGCTGATGACTTCGAGTTGCATGCCATCTTGCAGATAGTGCCGCGCCTCGCCAAGCTGCTCCGCTGTGATCGGGAACGTCTCGAAGGTTTCGTTGTCCATGAAGTAATACGTATCACCGTCGTTATAGCTATACTGCACGGGACGATGATCGAGGAAAGCGCGTGGAAATTTCTCTCCCGCGTCCACTGTGCGCTCGATATTTGAGCCAGTGCGCAGGTTGCGCAACTTCATGCGCACAATCGCGCCGCCTCGGCCCATCTTGATGTGCTGCCAATCCACGATCTGGAAGAGCGCTCCCTCGAACTCTATCGAGATGCCCTTCTTCAGGTCACCAGTGGAAATCATGTCTCTCGCTATCCTCTCCGTGCGCCTGGCCCGTCGCGGGGCGGCGCAGACATCTCGCGCGATGCGGGACCGCTCGGCGCTGCGCTGGCTGCGCCAGGGTCAACCGCCGCGCTCATCAGTGGTTTTTTGCGCTTGCTTTGCGCAGTGGGCAATCAGCCCTGTGCGCAGTGGCGTTCGGCGCTTGCGCTCGCACTGCGCCCCCGCGCAGAAGGCGCCGAACACCCAAAGTATCATACCATGCGCCCCCCGCGCCGCCAAACACGCCAGCGTTTCGGCGCGCGCTCAAGCAGTGGCGAACCACCAAGAGCGCAGGCGGGCATGGCATTTGCGAGGAGGTTAGCAGGAGGCCGATTGCGCTAGCTTGCGTCTATAGAGTACAGTGTAGTCACATTCACATAACTGCGCGGAGACGCGGCAGAGCGGCAAAGTCGGTCCGGAGCATCAGGAGGTGATCCTATGCTAGCAGGGTTTGGCTGGCTGGTTATTGTCTGGGTCATCTGGACGGCCCTCTTCATCGTCACGATGTGGCTGATCCGGTTCACGATGAATGGGCAACAGGAACTTGTGACTGAGCAGGAGGCAGAGATCAACGCTGCGCAAGCTCGGCGTGGCATTGACACGTCTGCTGCGTCTGGCGCCGCTGATCGTGGCCCTGCGCGCCCATCGAGTCCGGAGCGCCCAACGCCGCGCACACCGGCGCCGCTGGGTCCACCGCTCAGCGCCACCTAGGCCTGTGTCTGGCTGCAAGGGTCACATGCGCTGACCATCTCGACGCTGCGCGAGAGACGCTGCTGGCGCGTCTGCCATGGGCCTACCGCTCGCGCAGCAGCGCGGCTAGCGCCTCCAGCGCCGCGAGGTAGCCGCGCCAGCCCAGGCCGACCACCTGCCCGTGGCAAATCTCCGCCAGCAGCGAGGTGTGGCGGAACGCCTCACGCGCGTGGATATTCGAGAGATGCACCTCAATCGCCATCAGGCCAGAGCCAGCCACTGCGTCGCGCAGGCTGACACTGGTGTGCGTCAGGCCGCCGGGATTGATGATCAGTCCCTGCGCGGTCGGGCCACGCTCCTGCAGGAAGTCTATCAGCGCGCCCTCGTGATTCGACTGGAAGCAGACGACCTCGCAGCCGAGCTCGCCGCCGCGCGCCACCAGGCGCTGGTTGATCTCGTCGAGCGTCATACTGCCGTAGATGTGCGGCTCACGGCTGCCCAATGTATTCAGGTTCGGGCCATGCAGCACAAGCACACGCAGCGGCTGCGCTGACGCTGCCGTTGACTCAGGCATCGGCGCCCTCACTTTCTGGCGTATCGCCCGACTGGCCTGGCTCGCGCTCGGTCGCGCCAAGCTCTAGCAGCGTCTCGCGCACGGTGTCCTCTGGCGCGTCATCGAAGAGCGCCGACTCGCCCAGCGCCGTCAGCAGCGCCCAGCGCACACGCCCCCCGCGCGCCTTCTTGTCCCAGAGCGTCGCGCGCAGCAACGCGGGCGCGCTCAGGCCCGCAATGCGCGTAGGCAGGCCAAAGCGCGTCAGCAACCCCTCCAGCCTATCCGCTGCCTCGCGCGGAGTGACGCCCATGCGCCAGCCGAGCCGCGCGGCGAAGACCATCCCCACGCTGACCGCCTCGCCGTGCAGCCAGAGTCGGTAGCCCGTCACCGCCTCGATGGCATGGCCAAGCGTATGGCCGAAGTTGAGCAGCGCGCGACGCC
>JAICSR010000471.1 GCA_025936795.1 Ktedonobacterales bacterium
CATCTGACCTCTCCTCTACCACCGATAGCGCTGGCCGGCGTAGCGCAGCAGCCAGAGAAAGAACGGCCCGCCGATCAGCGCCGTGACGACGCCGAGCGGCAGCTCCGACGGCGCGACGACCGTGCGCGCCAGCAGATCGGCCAGCGTGACGAAGAGCGCGCCGCCCAGCGCCGACGCCGCCAGCAGCGGACGACTGCGCGGCCCCAGCAGCAGGCGACAGACATGCGGCGCCACCAGGCCAACGAACCCGACCAGCCCGCCAATCGTCACTGAGGCCGCCACCAGCAGCGCCGCCGCGCCGACAATCAGCAGCTTGCGCCGCTCCACGGGCACGCCCAGATGCCCCGCCATCTCCTCGCCCAGCGCAAATGCGTCGAGCGTGGGCGCGAGCCAGAGCGCCACCATGATGCCCAGCGCCAGCAGCGCCGCCACCAGCCACAACTGCGTCCACGACTCCACATCAATCGCGCCTGAGAACCAGAAGAAGAGCAAGCCAAAGTGCTGTTGTAAGGACGTTTCCAGCACGATCAGGATCGTCTGCGCCGCCGTCAGCAGCGCGCTGACCGCCACACCTGCCAGCAGCAGTGTCACCACTGGCGTGCGCCCGCCGCGTGTCGCCAAGCCATAGACCAGCGCGACCGAGAGCAGCGCGCCGATGAAGGCCAGCAGCGCCACCAGGCTGAAGCCGAGCCACTCCAACGAGATCGCGCTGGTGAGCACCAGCGCGACCACCGCGCCCAGCGACGCGCCCGACGACGTGCCCAGCAGCAGCGGATCCGCCAGCGGGTTGCGCAGCAGCCCCTGGAAGAGCGCACCCGACACGCCCAGCGCGGCGCCCACCAGCGCGGCGCCCAGTGCGCGCGGCAGCCGCACCTGCATCAGAATCAGCTCATCCGTCGCGGGCCAATGGACAGCGCCCCACCATAAGCCAAGATGGCGTAGCATGATCTCCAGCGTGGTCAGCGGCGCAATCGCCACTGTCCCTTGCAGGGTCGCCAACGCCAGCGCCACCAGCAGCCCTAGCGCCAGCCCGACAAGCGTCAGCGTCACCCGCGAGGGACGTCGCGCGGGCGGTGATGGGCGCGCTATCGGCGCGATACGCTGGCCGTCGGCCTGCGCCTGAGCCTGCGTGCTAGCCTGCGCTGCGCGCTCAACCCGCTGCCCTGCATGGGTGGCGCTACGCGCGACGGGCGGCTTGTGCGGCGCTTGCGCCATACGTATCTCCTTCGACATGCCAGCCAGTCGCGGCCCGGCGTCCCGTCGCGGCTTGTTTCCCAGTCGCGGCAGAAAGGCCGACGAACGACGCGAAGGGGGCATGCATACCCTTCTCACGCCGCAGCAGGCGGAAGCGGCGGCCTGAATGCCAGGCCGCCGCCCGTGTACTCCAGCATTTCAAGGCCGCGAGTACCTACGCGCCTACGAGAACAGCGTAGGGTGCAGGTCTTTCGCGATGTCGTTTAGCCCATCAATGATGCGCGGGCCGGGTCGCTGGGTCAGATTCGGGTCAATGCTGTAGATCGCGCCGGACTTCACCGCCGCAATGTCACTCCAGCCGGGGCGCGCCGCGACCTGTGCGGGCGTCGCGCCATCGGTCAGGATGATGACCTGCGGGTTCGCCGCGATGATCGCCTCGTTGTTGACCGCCGGATAGCCCGCGCCCGACGTGTCGCCGTGGAAGACGTTGACGCCGCCCGCGTCGCTGATCAGCTCATCGCCGAAGGAGCCGCCACCGAAGACGTAGGTGGGCCCATTGCCGTAATACAACTCCATGTAGACGCTTGGCTTCTGTTCGGTAGCCACCTTCGCCTTCACGGCGTCAATGCGGCTGCGCATGCCGCTGGCGAGCGCGTTGGCGGCGCTCTCGGTATGCGTGAGCTGGCCGATCAGGCGGATCTCGTTGATCGAGCCATCCAGATTGAGCGCGGGTAGATCGTAGACGGTGATGTGCGCCGCCATGAGCTGCGTATCGGCGTGGCTGACGCTGGAGTTCGTCTCGTGGCCATAGCTCAGCACGAGGTCGGGCTTCAGTGCGATGATCTGCTCGATGTTGGGTGTGCTGTTGACATCGGTGATCTTGGGCTTGGCGGCCATCTCCGCGGGATAGTCGGTGTAGTAGTCCACAGCGACGACCTGCGCCTGCTCGTGCAGCGCGCCGAGAATCTCGCTATCCACCGGAGTGAGCGAGACGATGCGCTGCGGAGCCTTGGCGGGAATGACGATGGCTGTGCCGTTCGAGTCTTTGGCGAGCACGGGCTGCTCTGGCCCCGTCGAGGTCGCGGCGGTTGGAGCGCAGGCGCCGAGCGCGAGCGTGGCGCCAAGCGCGAGCAGCAGGCCGCCGGTCGTGGCCAGTGAGTTGAGCGAGTTGCGTGAGTTGAGGCGCGAGTTACGCGAGATAGGCATGAGAATCAGGAGTCCTCCAGGGGGCCGGGCGCGTCTCTGCGCCGCAATCGGCGCGCGGCTTCCCCACGGGCGAGGGCGGCCACTCGGCGCCCCCGCGACGCTCCGCATGGTGTGGATACATCGCCCCACAGGCCAGACATGCTGGATAGGCCAGACAAACACAAGCGCCCTCATCTCTGGCGAGCAGAGTGAGGGCGCAGCGTATGGCGTGATGAGACGACGCTGCTCTCTCCTCTTGGCGCGAAGGTCTGAGCATTGCCCGTCAGGTCGGTCTCCTGGCTTCCGGTCTCGCAGCCCATCGCTCATCCGTAGATAGCGCAGTGGCGCGAGTGGCTGCCCCCAAACCTTCCCATCGGTCGCCCCGACAGTGATCTCATCCCAACGCCGCGTATTCGTGACGCTAGATGATGAGGAGCAGCGTTTCCCGGTTACAGTGGCGCGTCCGCATCGGCATTTCACCGATTTCCCTGGTTTCCCTCGCGCGGCGAGG
>JAICSR010000240.1 GCA_025936795.1 Ktedonobacterales bacterium
CCTCGGCCTGCGCCCAGCGCACGCTCGACGCGAGGCCGCCGACCAGGAACTTCGCGACAATCTCTGTATTGACAGGACGCAGGCGCCCCAGCGTCACCTGCCGATCAAGATATGCGCGTACGCCGTCGGTCACCAGACCGATCGTCGAATGCACATGCTGCTTGCATTCGAGCAGCGGACCAGCGCGCCAGTCTTTGTGCGCCATCGTGTGCATCATCAGCCGACTCATGCGCCGCAACATCGGTGAGTTGAGCGTCTCCAGGAAGCGCATCAGCAGCGGCGTGAGCGCCAGCTCCGGCGGATCATCGCTCTGCGCGATGGCGGCCAGATCGAGCTGTTCGAGCGCACGCTCCAGCGCATACTCAAAGGCCGCTTTGAAGAGGTCTTCTTTCGTCTTGAAGTAGAAGTAGATCAGGCCGTGTGTCACCTCGGCCCGTTCGGCGATGTCTTTGGACGTTGCGCCTTCGAGGCCCTGCTCCGCAAAGAGAGCAAGCGCCGCCTCAAGGATTTGCTGGCGACGATCACTTCCCGCCGGGGCTGGCTTGCGCGCCATGCGACTGTCTCCCTTGTCTTCCCAGTGGCTCCCGGTTCTGCGCCTGGACGCCACAGTCGCGCCCACGCACGGGGGTCATGTGCTCTACATGGTCCGCTCGCGAACAGCGATGGCCGCGCCTGGCGACGCATGTCGGTCATACGCGACGGACGACATGAACGGTTTGGTACAGGGGCTGACGCTCTGAGCGAGCGGGGCGCCTGCGGCTGGCGCGCAAAAGACGATGCGCGCGCCTCAGCCACGACGACAGTGTCCGGCGAGGGGGGCAGGTAATTAACTGTCCGGACAAATAATAGACCGTGGCCCAGGCGCGCGGCAAGAGGAAAACGGCGTCATATGTCGCACTGTGACAAGATTGCTCAGGGCTACCAGGGCAGCGGCGCAATCAGCAGCGTCAGCGCGGCGGCGCCCGCCATGAAGACGCCAAAGGGGATGAATGCGCGGCGGTCCACGGCGCCACTGGCGAGCAGCAGCATGCTGAGGATGGCGGCAGTGACAGCCGTCACGAGCAGCGCAGTGATGAGGCCAGGCCAGCCGACGATGGCGCCGAGCAGCAGCGCCAGCTTCACATCGCCAAAGCCCAGCGCCTCCTGGCGATAGAGCAGCCAGCCCAGCCCATAGAACAGCAAGAACAGCGCGCCGCTGAGAACCGCCGCGAAGATCACACTTACCAGGCGGCTGCGGTCGAAGACGCCCGTCAGCGCGAGTAGCGCCACCAGCAGCGGAAAGATAGAGAGGTCGTAGATCAGGCGGTGTTCGAGGTCTACGACGAAGATGAAGGCCAGCGCGACGCCTGCCGCCACCGCCATGCCAAAGAGCGCCCAGGCGGGCAGCGCGCCATGGCTGGGCGTGGCAAAGGCGCGCCACAGCGCGGCGGGCATGAAAAGCGCCAGCGCAAGCTGCGTCAGTGGGCGTCGCAGCGAGGCGCGCTTGCCGCACGCGCCGCAGACACGGCCCGGCGCGAAGAACTCGCGCAGGGCCAGCGGCGCGGGCGACGGCAGTGGCGCGAGGCACTTGCGGCACTGGCTGGCGCTCCAGATTGGCTCGTCTACGCCAACCACCTGGTCAGCGAGCGCATTGACCAGCGCGCCCGCCAGCAGGCCCAGCGCGAGCGCGCCCAGTCCACTCGCGAGCGCCACCGCCACCACTAAGAACATTCCATCAGCCTTCCGCAGCATGAATACACCAACAGCGTCATGCGGCGAAAGGCTGATAGGCGCCCTGTAGCGCTACTCGGCATCCTCCGCACGCGTCGTCGCTGCGGTCGCCTCGCTTGCCGTGAGCGGCTGCTGCTCGCCAGCCTCGGTCGCCACTTCCTCCGCCGTCTCGACACGTGGCGCCTTGATCGTAATCACCGGCTCATCTGGTGAGATGAGCGTATGCACATTCGCAGGCGTCTTGATGTCTTTCGCCGTCAGGGTCGAGTTCAGTTCTGTCATGCCACTGATGTCAATCGTCAGGGCGTCGGGCAGGTTCGCCGGTAGCGCCTCGACCTCGATATTCTCGATCAGGTGCAGCAGGACACCATTATAAACCTTGACGGCGGGCGCGTCGCCTTCCGTATGCAAAGGTACGCGCGCCTTGATCGTCTGTGTGAGGTTGATGCGGCGAAAATCCACATGCAAGATGGCCGTGCTGACGGGGTCGCGCTCGACTCTGGCGAGCAGCGCAGTATCGGTGGCGCCACCCGGCTCGATGGTGATGCGCAGAATCGGCGCGCCCGTCGCCTTGATGATGTCGCGTAGCTCGCGCTGGTCCATCTGAATGGCAGTGGAGGGTTGGCCACCGCCACTGATATTGCCGGGGGTCAGCCCCTGTGTGCGTAACTGTCGCGCATGCCTGCCCATCGCCTCGCGCAACTGGGCGCGCACCTTGATTTCATCGGCCACGATATCTTCTCCTTCTCCGGTCGTCCTGGCTACACGTAGAGGCTCAGAACCTGCCAGGCGCATCCGTTGTGCCAGCGCACATGCGCTCGCACGTTCGCTCTGGACGCCTTGCTCCAGCCTATTGTATAGCAAAAGCGCTCTACTCACGGCTGATCGCGCTTCGTCGCGTGTGCGCGAGCCAATGTCACGCGCGAGCCAGCGTCGCGCATGCGACACGCTCAACTCACGGCACGGTTCGCGCGTATGTGCCATCAGGAGGATACGAACAATGCGCTACGTCATTCGCGAGAAGTTCTTTCACCTGGGCGAAGATTCGCAGATCACCGACGAGAACGGGCGTCCCGTCTATGAGGTAGACGGCAAGGTGCTGAGCCTGCACAATACACTGGTGATGCGCGACATGAGCGGGCAGGAGGTGGCGACGATCAAGCGCCATCTGATCGCGCTGACGCCAACCTACACCATCGAGCGGCCCGGCGTGGGCGAGACGGAGGTGCGCAAGCACTTCATCAACCTGCTCGGCGACCACTACACGATTGATGTTCCAGGCCCAGACGACCTGGAGATTGACGGCAACCTGTTTGAGCATGACTACCGTATCAGGCGCGGCGGCGCCGTCGTGGCGACCGTCTCGAAGCGCTGGATCGCGCTGACCGACACCTATGGCGTCGAGACCGCAGCAGGGCAGGACGATGTGACAATCCTCGCCAGCATCCTCGCGCTCGATCTGGCCGAGGACCGCGAGCGCCGCGAATAGCGCCCTCACCCCCAGCCCCTCTCCCAGAGGGCGAGGGGAGTCCGGCGTTCCCCTCTCCCGCCGCAGCGGGGGAGGGGCCAGGGGAGGGGGCGCTACATCGCACGCAGGTCGCGGCTGGTGAGGGCGATCACCATCGCGGCGAGCTGGATCAGCGCGCCGCCGACGATCACGGGCGTCGCTCCGAAGCGCGCCGTAGCAAAGCCTCCCACCGCGACCGAGAGCGGCAGCGTGGCGAAGTTGCAGAAGGCGAAGACGCCCATGATGCGTCCGAGCAGGCTGCGTGGTAGCTTGCGCTGGAGCAGCGTCAGGAAGGAGACGTTGCCCAGGCTGTTGAGCAGGCCAAACGCCGCCATGCAGCCAATCGCCATCAGCGTGTTGACGGAGTAGGCCAGCGCCACGATGAAGGGGATCTGCGCCGTGAAGAAGAGGATGCTTTGGTAGCCGCGATTGACGCGGTTCCCCAGCGCACTGGCCAGCAGCGCGCCCGCCAACGCCCCTGCGCCCCAGCCAGTGAGGATGAAGCCGTAGCCCTGCGCTCCGGCGTGCAGTGGTCCCTGCGCCAGCGCAGGAATCGCAACCTCCATGACGGCGCCATTGAAGAGATTGCCCACGAGCAAGACGAGCAGCAGGACCAGGAAATAGGGTGTCATGAGCGCGAACCGCCAGAGGCTGGTGGGGGCGAGCGGCGCATCTGCGGCGCCCTCAGCGGATGGCTGGGCGCTCGCCGTCGTGGTCGCGTTGGCCTCATTCGCAGCCGGGAACGTCACGCGGTTGCGGATGAAGATCAACGTCGTGACTGAGGCGACGAAGGTCACCGCGTCAATCGCGAAGCCATCCGACGCGGTGGCCGACGCGACGACGATGCCTGCCAGCGAGGGTCCAAGCATCTGCGCCAGCCGCATCAACGCATAGAACAGACCATTCGCCGCCTGGAGCTGCTGTTCGGGCAGCAGATCGGGCGCGATAGCCTGCGAGGCTGGCGCGAACAGCCCCTCAAACGCGCCCATCGCCGCCGTAAGCGCGGCGATCACCCAGAGCGGCGCATGCACGCCAAACGTCGCCCAGGCCAGCCCACCTGTGACGATGGCGCACGCGGCGTCGGAGATCAGCATCACCCGCCGGGCGCGCAACTTGTCGCTGAGCCAGCCGCCCAGCAGCGTCGTGACGCCCAGCGGCGCGCCATAGGCGGTCAGCACGAGGCCCAGATTGATGACCCCGCCGCCCTGCGTCAGCATATACCACGGCAACGCCACCGAGTAGAAGGTGTTGCCGATCGAGGAGATGAGCTGGCCGATGAAGAGCAGGCGATAGTCGCGGTAGCCCAGCGGCGCGAGCATCGCCGGGCCACGCCGCCTGCGAGGAGCGACGGGCGCGGCGTGTGGGACGGCAGGCGAATAGATCTCACTCATGGTGGCATGGCTCCTGAGGACGCGCCGATAGGTGGCGCATGGCATATCTGGATGGGAACGGGAACAAACGGGCTGGCGCTACGACTCGAAGACTGCGCGCACGGCCAGCGTCTGCGGGTCGGAGAAGTAGGTAATGCGCTCGTCGGCGCTAAGGTCGTGGAGGGTGAAGCGAATCGCGGGCGCGCCCTGATACTCCACCAGGCGGTCTGGCTCGATCATCCAGCGCTGGCGCTCCACCAGGAAACGCCACACCAGCGGATGGGTGCGCCCAGCGAGCGCGGCGGCGCTGGAGCCAGTACAGGCGCAGACGGCGCATTCGTAGAGCGCGGAGTAGTGTTCACCGAAGAGGGGCGCGGTCGCGTCAAGCCCGGAGAAATCGCTCAAGCGGCCCATGCGTGCGGGGAGCGAACGC
The DNA here is from genome assembly GCA_025936795.1 of Ktedonobacterales bacterium. GTDB lineage: Bacteria > Chloroflexota > Ktedonobacteria > Ktedonobacterales > JADMIN01 > JAKAIY01. Next base: position 5,021 of record JAICSR010000240.1, read on the forward strand.
CCGCACTGATAGCAGGTGGTCTCCAGGCGCTGTGTCCTGGCCGACCATGCGACGCCATGCTGCAGCACCCGCTTCATCGCGGGACGGAAGGAGGTAATCCCTGCTAGTTCGGGCATCGAGGGGACGGTCGTCTCGGCGACGCCATAGTCGCGCCAGCAGAGCGGGCAGCGTAGCGCCAGATAGCCCCCACCAGCGGGCGCATCGGCGAGGATACCCTCCAGGCGCGCCTGGCCGCAGAAGTGGCACCAGAGCGAGGTCTCGCGCCAGCCGCTCTCGTCGGCGGGGGCCAGCGCCAGCCCAAACTCGATGGCGCGCTCGCGTAGCGGCCCGTTCAGCGCCGCGCGCAGTTGTTTGCGGGCGCGACTCAGCCGCGCCTCCAGCGCGTTGACTGAGAGGCCCAGCCGTGCGGCAGCCTCAGCGCTGGGCAGGTCGGCGAGGTAGCGCAGCCGCACGGCCTCGCGCGCGGCGTCATTCAGCAGGCCGAGCGCGCTCTCCAGCAGCGTGACCAGCTCCCGCCGCGTCAGGGCGTCGAGCGGGTCGGCGTCGTGGGCAGGCGCCAGCGCGAGCGCGTCCTCCACCTGGCCATCGGCGGCGGCATAGTCGGGCGCGCGTCGTTCACGCTCGTCCGATGCGCGGCGCACGGCGCGGCGGCTCAGATTGCGGCAAATGCCGTCGAGCCAGGCGTCGAAGCGACTGGCCTCGTGCAGATGGTCGAGCGAGCGCCACGCGACGAGCAGCGTCTCCTGCGCGATGTCCTCGGCCTCTGCAGCGCTGGCGCCACTGAGCCGCGCTAACCGCGCCAGCCGTGGCCGCGCCGCCGCCAGCCGCTCGTTCAGATCGCCCGCCAGCCGCGCATATGTAAGCGCCTCGTCTGCCTCCGGCCCAGCGGGCGTAGCGGGACTCAGCAGCGCAGAGCCTGTCAGTGGCATGTTCCTCACTCCCTTCCGATAGGATACACCCACTGGTGTCAGCGCATGGCGAAATCCTGACGCAAATTTCTGGCGAATCTCTGACGAATCTCGGTTGCACGAGAAAAGGGGGCAGCAGCTACACGCGTTTGGGGCGATCTGCCTGCGGAGCGTCGCTAGCGTTGCTTCATGACGTA
>JAICSR010000069.1 GCA_025936795.1 Ktedonobacterales bacterium
AATGGCGTCTAGCTCGGCGGGCTTGGCGATACCTTGCGCGACGATCCACTCGCCCATCAGTGTGATCGGGTCGCGGTCGCGGCGCCAGTGCTCCTCCTCCTCGCGTGAGCGATAGTAGCCGCGCTGGATGTCGCCGACGTGGTGGCCATAGTAGCGGTAGGTATTGCAGAGCAGGAAGCTTGGCCCCTCGCCCGCTCGCGCGCGGGCGACGGCTCGCTCGGCGGCGGCGTTGACCGCGCGGATGTCCTGGCCATCCACTTCCTCAACTGGGATGCCGAAGGCGGCGGCGCGGGCGCCAAGCGAGCCAGATTGCGTCTCTGTGTAGTGGGTGTACTCGCCGTAGAGGTTGTTCTCGCAGACGTAGACGACGGGCAACTTCCAGAGCGCGGCCATGTTCATGACCTCGTAGAGCAGCCCCTGGCCCAGCGCGCCATCGCCGAAGAAGCAGACGGCCACGCGGTCGAGTCCCTGCGCCTTGCTGGAGAATGCGGCGCCCGTGGCGATGCCCGCGCTGCCGCCGACGATAGCGTTGGCGCCGAGATTGCCAGTCGTCTGGTCGGCGATGTGCATGCTGCCACCCTTGCCGTGGCAGTAGCCTGCCTCTTTGCCCAGCAGTTCGGCGTACATCAGGTCAATCTGGGCGCCCTTGGCGATACAGTGACCGTGGCCACGATGCGTGCTGGTGATGTAGTCATCCTGCCGCAGCGCGCCGCAGACGCCGACGGCGACTGCTTCCTCTCCGCTGTAGAGGTGCGCCAGACCGGGCATGCGCGCCGACAGATACAGTTCGTTGACCTGCTCCTCGAAGGAGCGTATCCGCTGCATCTGCCGGTACAGATACAGCCAGTGGTCGCGTGTCAGCGCGGGATCCGTTCGCTCCGGCGCCTGACCAACCTGTGTCATGAAGCTACCTCCAACTCGACGCTCAAGTGATAGGCTCGCAATAGTCAGTTCATACCAAATCGGCGTGATCGTTGGCGCGGCGCCAGCCCTCACCCCCGGCCCTCACCCCCGGCCCCTCTCCCATAGGGCGAGGGGAGCCAGACGTTTCGTTCCCCCTCGCCTCGCGGGGGAGGGGGCTAGGGGGTGAGGTCACGCCCAACAGCCACCGCCACGTCTGCGCTCACCTGCAAGAGATGGGCGCGCATGGCGGTACGCGCACGCTCGATGTCGCGCCGCTCGACCGCTTCGAGCAGCGTCTTGTGAAAGACCTGGCCGCGCTCCGGACCGCCTGCCACGCTGAAGATCAGCGTGCGCTGCTCGGCGAGCAAGCCAACGATGGAGTCGGCGAGCGCGACGATCAGCGGATTCTGCGTGGCCAGCGCCAACGTGCGGTGGAAGTGATTGTCCGCCGCGATGTAAGCGTCGGCCAGGCGCAGTGAGCGCTCCATCGTGTCCACTGCCGCGCGCAGCGCCTCGATGTGCGCATCGGTCGCGCGCGCGACGGCCAGGGCGGCGATCTCTGGCTCGATGATCTCGCGTAGCTCGACGAGCGCATCGGGGCTGTGCAGGTGGCTGACCCGCAGCATCAGCCCCAGCGAGGAGCGCATGGCGTCGGAGGTGTTGTCGGTCACGACCGTGCCGCGCCCCGGACGCATATCCACCAGGCCCATCTGCGCGAGCGTCTTGAGCGCCTCGCGCACAGCCGTGCGGCTGGCCCCAAACGCGGTCGCCAGCTCGCGCTCCGGCGGCAGGCGATCCCCTGCGCGCAACTCGCCGCGCTCGATGCGCCCCTGAATCTGCTCCACGATGCGCTCGAAGAGCTTGCTGCGCTCAACCGGCTGATACATCCACGCGCTCCCCGCTGCTGGAACGCCGTCGCGCCCTTGGGTACATTTGGTATGATGGTCATACCAACTTGTTCCCTTTGAGTATACGCGCCGATGTGGCGATGTCAAGCCACGAGTCGACGCATAGTAGTGGGTGACGTTATGCCCCGCGTGTCACTCGCATGGCAACCCAAGCAGGCGCGGCACGGAAATGTCCTCGTCCAACATCTCCCAGTGAATGCCCAAGCCGCCTCCCATGAGGCGCCATTCCTGACGCTCTAAAGCTGTCGCATGGAGCAGCGTGGGAAACCAGACAAGAGGAACCACCAGGCTACGAGCATCCTTGAGCTGTACCTGCAACTGGTCATCGGTCACCTGTACACTGCGTGCGACGGCGCTAAGGCTTGAAATACCCATGCCATGCCGCTTCCAGCTTGTCGCGATGTGCAATGACGTGCCGCTCGATCTCGCGCAGATGGCTCGCCATCACGCTCCGGCCAGCGCCGCACGCACGCGCGTCGGCGTGAAGGGAATCTCGCGCAGCCGGGCGCCGGTCGCGTTGGCGATGGCGTTGGCGATGGCGGGCGCGGTGACGACGGTCGCTGGCTCGCCTGCGCCGACGGGCGGCTGGTCGGGGCGATTCAGCAGGACGATCTCGACATCGGGTACTTCGGAGAACTTCAAGATCGGATAACCCTGCCAGTCGAGGCTGGTGATGTGGGTGGAATCGAAGCACACCTCCTCTTTGAGCGCGCGACTGGTCGCCTGAAGGACGTTGCCCTCGATCTGGTTACGCACGCCATCGGGGTTGACGATCAGCCCGCAATCGTGGGCTACGACGACACGCCGCACACGCACGGCTCCGCTGGCCACATCCACCGCAACCTCGGCGACGGCGGCGACATACGCTTCGGTGTTTTCGTAGCGCGCGAAGGCGACGCCACGCCCGACCTTCAGATTCGCGGCTGCGCTCGGCGCCAGTGGGTCGTCCCAGCGGGCTGTGCGCGCGACCGCCTGGACGACATCACGCGCGCGGGGGTCATCGAGGTGGCGCAGGCGAAACTCCACCGGATCGGCGCCTGCCGCCAGCGCAAGCTCATCCATCAGCGATTCGTTGGCGAAGGTGTTGGCCGCGCCGCCGAGGCTGCGCATCGAGGAGACACGGAGCGGCGGGCGCGCCAGCCAGTGCACTGTCACCCGCGCATGGGGAATCGTGTAGTCATTGGGCGCGTTGCGCTGACCGCCGAAGAAGAAGCCGGAGGGCGGCGGGAGCGCGTCATGCAGCAGTTGGCCCGCCAGCAGGTCGAGCGCGCGCCTGGGACGGTTCGCATGCGAGGGCGTCCAGACGCCATACTCCCAGGCGACGATGTTCCCGTGCGCATCCAGGCCGCCGCGCGCCTCCATCACCATCGCAGGCGACTTCGGCTCCCAGGCGAACTCATCCGCGCGCGACCATTGCATGCGCACTGGCCTGCCCACCGCGCGTGCCAGCAGCGCGGCGTCGGCGGCGACGTCATCGGCGCCATTCTGTCCATAGCAGCCTGAGCCTTCCATGAAGATCAGGCGCACTCGCTCGGTCGGTAGCTCTAGCAAGTCGGCCAGCGCGCCACGCAGCGGAAAGACACCCTGCGAGCTGCACCAGACGCTGACGCTCCCATCATCCTCGCAGCGCGCCACCGCGCACGACGGCCCCAGCGAGGCGTGCGCCTGATAGGGTTGATGGTAGCTGGCGCTGACGACGGTCGCTGCGCCCGCGAGCGCCTTCGCAACTGCGCCGCGTTCGAGCGTAACCTCGTCGGTCGTCGGCTGCGCGCGCAGCGTCGCATAGAGTGTCGCCTGCGCGGGCAGCGGCGCCGCCACATCCCAGGTCAGCCGCAACGCCTGCGCCGCGCGAATCGCCTGCTCCTCACGCTCGGCGACCACGCCAACGAAATTGCCCAGCCGCACGACCTGCGCGCTGGGGATGTCGCGCAGCGCCGCATCGTCGAGCGCGCGGAGGATCGCGCCGGGGCTGGGTGGGCGCACGACCCGCGCGTGCAGCATGCCCGGCAGGCGCAGATCGTGGACATAGCTGGCCGCGCCGCTGAACTTGTCTGCGAGATCGAGGCGACCAGCCGAGGCGCCAATCAGCTGATAAGCGCTGGCGGGCTTGAGCGGCGCGCGCCCTGAGACGGGGCGCCCAAAGCGTCCGCCAGCCAGCAACTCGCCATACGTCACCCGGCGCTGTGGATCGGCGCGTAGGCTGACGACGCCATCCGCCACGAGCAGATCAGCTGGGGCGCCGCCGAGGCGCTGCGCCGCGAGCGCGAGTAGTTCCTGCCGCGCCGCCGCCGCCGCATAGCGCGCGGATCCCCAGATCGTCGCCACGCTCTTGCTGCCCGCCGTGTAGCCCTCGTTGGGGGTGCGCGCAGTATCGCCCATGACGACGCGCACACTGGCCAGCGCGACATCGAGTTCCTCGGCGACCACCTGCGCCAGCGCCGTGCGCACGCCGGTGCCTAGCTCGACCTTGCCACTGAAGATGGTCACGAGGCCGTCTGGCGCAATCGTCAGCCAGTCGTCAATCTGCGTCGTCTCCATCGGCTGTGGCGTGGGCCAGCGTGTTCCTGCCGTCTCGGCGTCAATGCCCGCTGAGCCAACTGTGACGTTGGAGCGCGGGGAATCTGTCTTGTCGGGCATCACGCTTGCTCCTCCCACATCAGCGCCGCCGCGCGCTTGACGGCGCGCATGATACGCAGGTGCGAGCCGCAGCGGCAGAGGACATCGTCGAGCGCCGCGCAAATCTGCTCATCGGTCGGGCGCCTTGTGCGCCAGATCAGCGCGGCGGCGGCGACCAGCATGCCATTGCTGCAATAGCCGCACTGCGCCGCCTGCTCTTCGAGGAACGCCTGCTGCACGGGATGCGGCTCGTCGAGCGTTCCCAGCCCCTCCAGCGTCGTGATCTGCGCATCCGCGACTTCACCGACGGGCAGCCGACAGCTCGCAACCGCTTCCGCCCCGCGCAGCACCAGGCACGCGCCGCATTGCTCCAGTCCGCAGCCATAGCGCGGCCCGTTTAGCCCCAGCTCATCGCGCAGCACAGAGAGCAGCGGCGTCTCGGCGGGGGCCGCAACCTCGCGCCGCACGCCGTTGACGGTGATCACCAGCGCAGCCATAGCGCCCTCCTCTACATCCATGGAAACAGCAGCGCGCCGTCGTCGCATGATTCAAGAGCGTGGGAACGCTCCTCTGGCGACGATGGAGACGCGAACACACCGTCAAGTGTATCCATCGCGCAATCGTTTGTCCATGTCTGACACCCTCCACGATCAGCGCGCAAGAGACAGCGCGCCAGCGCTGTTACTCCGCTTGACCTTTCGCGGCAGCGACGTTATATTGTTATCACTGTAACAATATAACGTCGCTGAGTTGGAGGAGCAGCATGGATCATCTGGATAATAGCGCCGGGCCATCCAGACGACCTGGAGCCATCGAGCGCGTTCAGGTTGGCGCACGCATGGAAAAGAGCATGGTCAAAGTCCTCAAGGCGCTTGCGGAATACCTCGATCTCTCGCTTGGCGACCTCATCGAGGGCATCGTCCTGCATGCCTTCGAGCACAAACAGCCCTTTGGCGAGGAGACGCTGAAGCGGATCGCGCAACTCAAGGAGGTCTACGGGATGACCTACGGCGCCGACGACAGCCATCGCTTTGTCGAACAGCAGCCCAGCGAGTGGAAGTCATCCTGACGGCGCCCGCTGAGAGGAGTATGCGCCCATGTCCACGTTTGCCGCCCAGCAGATCACGCGCACACACACTATCCACCTGTCAGCAGCCTCCGAAGTTGTGTTCCCCTTGTTTTCACCGCTCGGCGAAAAACACTGGGAGCCTGACTGGAACCCGGCGATGCTCTATCCCGTGTCGGGCGCGGCTCAGATCGGAACCGTCTTCACGACCCAGCACACCGATGAACCCGTGAAAATCTGGACCATCGTCGGCTACGACCGCGAACAGATGCGGATCAGCTACCTCAATGTCGCGCCTACGTCGCATCTGAGCAGGATTGACATCGGCTGCGAGGCGATTGGGACGCAGGCGACCAGCACGACGATCACCTACACGCTCACAGCGCTGACGCCTCAGGGCAATGTCTACCTCGAACGGTTCACCGAAGAACACTATCAGGTCTATATCGCCTCCTGGCAGCGCGCGATCACACACTATCTGGCGCATGGGCAGCCGCTCGCTCATCCGCAGACGTAAGCGCGTGAGCGTGCAGGTTCGCTATTGCGGCGTCATCCTGACCTCGATCTGGCCTTCGCGCACGCGGATCTCGAAGTGCGGCTGCGGGAAGGTCGCGGGGCCGTCCACGACCCGCCCATCATCGAGCGCGAAGCGTGAGCCATGCCAGGGGCAGGTGACGCAGCCATCGGCCAGCGTTCCCTCTTCGAGTGGGCCGCCCAGATGCGCGCACTCGCGGGCCAGCGCATAAATCTGGCCCTGCTGGCGCACAAGCATCATGCGCAGGTCGCCGACATCCACAGCATGCGCGGTCCCTTCGGCCAACGCATGTACGGGCATGACGGCGGTGAACCGGTCTGGCGGCGTCTGGCCGGGCGCATGGTTGACACCGATGCGCAGGTTATAGGCGAGGTCGCCGCCGAGATAACCTGCCGCCATGACGCAGCCATAGCCGAGCAGCGCCGCGCCCTGGCCCAGGCTGCGCTTGCCGCGCGTCCGCAGCGCGGCAGAGGTGATGTAGAGCGTCACGCCGGTGACGTTGAGCAGGGCGTGCGCCATGCCCGTGCGGCGTGGCTGTGCGTCCGTATACTGCCATTGAGCGAGGCCGCTGATGGCGGAGGCGAAACCACCCACAAGACCCATCACCACAGCGGCGTCGGCGCCAGGCGCGAACTGCGCATGTCCGGTCCCCGCCTCATATGCATCCAGCCCCAGCGCGACGGTCCACGCGCCAATGGGAATGTCGGTTAGCAGCGGGTGCAGCGGATGCCCCAGCCACACGCCATTGAGGAAGTTATCCAGGCGGCGCTTGAGGGGGCTGCCGGTGAGCGCGCTGCTGACCGCCTTCTGCACCGTCTCGCTGGTTGGCTCCAGCCACTCCTGTCGCTCGATCAATCGGCTCTGCTCGCGCGTCAACATGCCCGTCTCCTTGACTCTCAATCCTTGAGAGGGACAGCGGGAGCATCGAAGCCTGGGGAACACTCCCGCCCGCTGCGTCTTCATCCCGTGCGCCAGAGGGACGCTCGCATGACAGGCGCCAGAGCCGGAACTGAGACGCAGAAAGGCGCCCAGCGCTGTGTGTGCTGGACGCCTTGAGTTAGAGAAGCCGCTGGTGAGGCCGGTGGGATTTGAACCCACGACACGAGGCTTAAAAGGCCCCTGCTCTGCCCCTGAGCTACGGCCCCGCATGGGGGATGACGCATCTATGGCGCATCTATTGTATCATCGCGGCGGGGTCTGCGGCTAGCGCTGTTTTCCGCGCGCGAGGAGGCCGACGCACGCTTACTCCAGGCTTGTGACAAGGGGCAGCGTGAACCAGAAGGTCGAGCCGTGCCCGACCTCGCTCGTCACACCGATCTCGCCGCCGTGCGCCTCGATCACGTAGCGCGCGATGTAGAGGCCCAGCCCCAGGCCGCCCCCAGAGCCAGTCTTGACCTGATGAAACTGCTCCCAGATGCGCTCTAACTCTGCTGGAGGAATGCCACAACCCTCGTCGCGCACGGTGATGCGCGCTCTACCGTCGCTCACCTGTAGCGTCAGCCAGATCGAACACTCGCGTGGCGAGTATTTGTGCGCATTGCCAAGCAGGTTCGCCAGCGCCTGGCCGATACGGCTGGCGTCCACCTCTGCAATGGCCGGTTGCTCTGGCGTCGCCAGATGAATCTGGCGACCAGTCGCCGTCACCGCCAGTTCGACCTCAGCACGCCCCAGCGCCGCGAGGTCCGTAGGCGCGCAGGTCAGTTGCAACATGCCCAGCTCGATGCGCGCCGCCAGCTGCAGATCACCCACCAACCGCTCGATGCGCCCCAGGGAGTGTTCGAGCGCGCTCAGCGCCTTCGCGTCGCGCTCGTCCTGGACGACGGTCTGCGCGTCGAGCAGCCGCCTGCGTCGCTGCACATAGACACGCGCCGCCTGGAGCGGGCTGACCAGATCATGCCCCACCGTCTGCAGCATATCCTTGCGCTGCTGTTCCAGCCGGTTGCGCTCAGTCACATCGCGCGCCACCACCACCGCGCCGGTCACATGCCCTGCGCTGTCGCGAATCGTCGCGCCGGTCAGGCTCAGATCACGCTCGCGGCCATCCTGCCCCACAGCGCGCATCTCCTCATGGCGCACACTGGCTCCGTCGTCTGGTGAATTGCATGTGACCTGCCCGTCCTGCCCGTCCTGCCTGTCACATCCACTGAGCAGCCGCTGGATCAGCGCATCGTGTGGCTGGGCGCTCTCCGTCGCGTCGGCGCCACTGGCGGGCGAGGCGAGGTAGAGATTGGCGGCGCGGTTCATACGCAACAGGCGACCATCGGCGTCATAGAGCGCCACGCCATCGGTCATCGCCTCCAGCGCCGCCTCCAGTTCGCTGGCGCGCGCCGCTGCTTGCCGCTCGGCCTCAAGCGCCACACGCTCCAGGCGACGGCGCTCAGTCACGTCGCGCGCCACCACCACCGCGCCCGTGATGCGCGGCCCGCTCCGAATCGGCGCGCCAGTGAAGTTCAGGTCGCGCAGGTGGCCATCGGCGGTGCGCATCCGCACATCCTGGGCGTCGTTGCCCCGGAAGACCTCGCCGCGCAACGCGCGGGCCGCCGGGCGGTGGTCTGCCGCCAGCAGGCGCCCCTCCAGATCGTAGGCCGGCATCCGCTTGCGCCGCTCCTCGCGTGGCAGCAAGAGATACGACTGGCCGGGGTCGGAGCCATAGATGTCATGCGAGGCTGGATTCGTGCGGACAGGCTGGCCATAGGCATCATAAACAAACACCGCGTCGCCCATCGCCTCGAAGATCGCCTCGAGCTGCGCGACGTTGTCCGCCAGCCCTTGCTCCAGGCGCTTGCGCTCGCTGATGTCCTCTGACACGCTGATGAAATAGAGCGGCTGTCCATCGCTATCGCGCACCAGCGAGCCAGTCATGCTCGTCCAGACCAGCCCGCCATCGCGCCGCCAATAGCGCCTCTCCATCGTGTAGGTCGCGCTACGATTTTCGAGTAGATCACGCATGTAGGCTGAGTCGCCTGCGACATCGTCGGCATGTGTGATCGCGCTGATGGTCAGGGCAAGCAGCTCCTCGCGCTCATAGCCCAGCAGGCGGCAGAACTGATCATTGACCAGCACGATGCGCCCATCTGGCGCGATATGCGCGATGCCAGTGGCCGCCTGCTCGAAGGTCGTCCGATACTTCTGCTCGCTGGCCAGCAGGTCGCGTTCCAGCCGCTTGCGCTGGGTGATGTCTATGCAGACGCCAACCCATTCGCGCACCGAGCCATCATCCTCATAGATCGGCGCCGCCTGTGTGAGGAAATCGAGGTACACGCCATCGCTGCGACGCACACGAAACTCATCGGTGTAGGGGAGTTGCTGGCGCAGGGCTATCTGCCAGCCAGCGATGACTCGCTCACGGTCGTCTGGATGCGTCGCATCGAGCCAGCCCCAGCCGCGCGCCTGCTCAACCGTTTGCCCGGTGAAGGCCCGCCAGTTGGGCGCATCCTCCATCAGCCCATCACCGGTCGTCAGCCAGGTGATCGCTGAGGACGCCGCCGCCATCGCGCGGGCGCGGTCATCCATGATGCGCATCTGCTGCTCGACGGCGCGGGCAGCGTCGAGCGCATCATGTGCGCGGCGCATCACCTCATCCGCCTGCCCCAGCGCATTCGCCAGCGAGAGCGAGAGGTCGCCCGGCTGTACCTCTGCGCGCAGAGTGCGAGCCGGGATATCAGCGGCGCCGGTCTGCGTCTGTTTGCTACCAGCGGATCCGTTCATAGGCGCCCACCTCTTCCTTTGGGCCGCGACGTTGCCGAGAACGTTCGCCGCATTGTAGCAGAAGTATACCGACACGCCAAGCGCGATGCGCAAGCTCTGCTGTAGCGCCCCTGCAGCTAGCTCCGACGCGATTCTGGGCGCACAGGCGCGATATAGCTCGCATCATGTGTACTGCATGTATCGCCGGTACGACTTGCGTCGTCGTCGCCCGTCCTCTCAACAATCCATCACTGCGATGGCGCCATGCAAATGGTTGGAGCGCATAAGGCGTGAGGAATCACCTGACATGGGGGCGCCGCATGGGCCAGGGGTGGATGTGGCTTACCAGGCGCGCCGCGTGAGGGCGAGAGTGAGCGAGAAGGCGCCGACGATGATCAGCGCAAGCGCCACAACCGCCAGCCAGATGATCCCCAGCGCGCCCAGCACATAGAGGGCGAAGCGGATCGTCAGGCTCGGCTGATGCGGAAAGACATCCAGCAGAGAGTCGCCAAGCTCCACCACCAGCAGCGAGGCTGCCCAGGCGATTGTCAGCAGTGTCAGCCCCAGCAGCAGACGTATGAGGCGCAGATAGCCTGGTGTATGCATGGTGTCATAGACCACACTGGGTTTGCGCTCGGTTCGCTGACGCCCGACATAGCGGTTGAATCGTAGCGCTGGTATCAGTCCTGAGTCAGTGCGCGCCACACGCCTGCGCTTGTGGGTAATCGTCAGCTCCTCGTCTGGTTCCTGCGTCCCACGGCGCCCAGTTTGGCGCCGGAAGCCTTTCGGCGGCCTGGTGGCGCGTGTGCGCGGCGTGGCAGGCTCGGCGGCCGGCTCGGCGCCGGGCGTCGGTGGGCGTGGGTCAGACGAGAGATCTGGCGCAATCTGCTCGTTCACCGCATCGCCTCCTCCAGGGACATCCAGGGACATCGCGCCGTCGCTCGGCCCTCGCTCAGCCCTCGCCCCCTAAGAGTAGCGTATACGGCGGGCCGCGTCAAAGCGACTCACACTTGCTCCCTTCGGCTCCGACGGCGGCGACGGCTAGAACAAGCTCCCCTGCCCCGGCGCTTCTCCCGCGAGGGCGCGGCGTAGTTCGTCCTGGGGATAGGACATCACGGCGCTGTACTGCTCATCGGCGATCTCGCGATAGGAACCGGCGCGAAAGCGATGTTTCAGTCGACCGTAGATGATGGCATAGGTCAGCGGCTGCGCGAGGCGTTTCGTCTCATGGGCCATGCGGTCTACCTGCTCCTGGATGGCCCGCGCATGAGCAGGCGCCAGCCATTGCGTCCGCTCGTCTATGCGCGCGATCTGGCTGTCCGTCACCGCCTGGCGCTCGCCCAGCGCTTCGAGCAGAGTAAGGGCCTGCCCAAGCTGCTCTCCAAGCCCCACAACCTGTTCGGCAGCGCCACCAGCCCAGCCATATGCTCCTGCAGGAAGCTCACAACGCTCGTCAGCGTGTCGATTTGCTCCGCGATCTGTGTGACCTGTGCGGCAAGTTGCGGGTCTGTGGGCGCGAGGGATTGCGACGCTGTGAGCGCAGGCAGAGTACTCTGCCGCTTGCGAGCAAAGTAGTCCGCTAGCGCCTGGACACACTCACGCTGAAACAGTACGACATCAGCACGAGCCTCCGCCTTCACGCGATTCTCGTCAATGGTGAAGAGATAGCCGGGCAACACATCAAGAGTAAGAGCAGGCATCTCTTGCGGGCCACCTGAAGCAGTCACACGCACGGACACCAAGCCATCTGCGAGCGCCGTTTTGCGCTGGATACGCTGAAGTTGCCCTTGTGAGTCGAGGCGCAAGCTCTCACAGAGCCAGCGCAAGACGGCTGCAATGCGGCCATCCTCCGGGCATACGGCTATCAGGTCGTGTCCATAGAATGGTACGGTATCTTGCTCGATAGGGATAAGCGCATCATGTGGTCGCTGGTTCTGATCGCCCATACATTCCACCCTTCCAAAGGGGTATGTATGATGCATACCCCTTTGCCGTTACCGATTGTTCCCGGCTTCAAGTCAAAGAGAGTGTTAAAACGCCCTCTTAAAACGGAGGTGCAGCGATTACACCCGCCCTATGTCCATGCCCAACACATTTGTGGCTTATGAAGGAATAACCATGATGGCTATTCCTTCACTGCGTTGCAGCGCCGTGTCGCGTGTCGGGGCAACGGACATACACTCGGCAAGGCCGTTGGTATCGAGGGGAAAGTATCCAAAGCGGTACGCCTCTTTCTTTCGAGGCGCGCCAGAGGGTAGTGCAAGTGGCGCCGGACGTGTTACCATGCGCCATAGCCCGCCGCTGTACCTGAGCGCGCTGGGTCAGACGTCCGCTCAGCGTTCCCGCGCTGGGCGGACGTCGCACATTGATGGGGCAAGCATACCACAGGGCAGCTTGCTTATGTCAGCGTCGGCTAGCCGCGTGTCGCCGTCCGGAGCGCCTGGTCGAGGTCTTCGATCAGGTCGTCAGGATGCTCCAGGCCAATCGAGAGGCGCAGCAGGTTCTGCGGCGTCAGTGACTCTGGCCCCTCAACACTGGCGCGATGCTCGATCAGGCTCTCGACGCCGCCAAGACTCGTCGCGCGGGTGAAGATGTGTGTGGCGCCTGCAACGGCCATCGCCGTCTCGGCCCCGCCGTGGGTCTGCACCGAGAGCATGCCGCCGAAGAGCGACATCTGGCGCGCCGCCACCGCATGCCCGGCGTGCGTCGGCAGCCCTGGATAATGCACCGCCTCGACAGCCGCGTGCTCGGCGAGGAAACGCGCCACCGCCAACGCATGCTCCGTATGCCCGCGCATGCGATAGGCCAGCGTGCGAACGCCGCGCATGGTCAGCCAGCAATCGAAAGGCGAGAGCACTGCGCCGAGGCTGCCCTGAATCTGGCGGATGCGCGCAAAGCGCTCATCGCCCGTCCGCGCCACCACTGCGCCGCCCAGTGTGTCGCTATGACCGCCGAGATATTTGGTGGTGGAGTGGACGACGAGATCGGCCCCAAGCTCCAGCGGTCGCTGCGCCACAGGGGTCGCCCAGGTGTTGTCGCAGGCCACCACGGCGTCAACCGCATGCGCCAGCGCACAGATCGCTGCGATGTCGCTGATCTTCAGTAGCGGATTCGACGGCGACTCGACCCAGAGCAGCCGGGTATTGGGGCGGAGCGCCGCCTCCACCGCCGCCAGATCACTCATATCCACGAAGTCCACCGCCAGCCCCCAGGGCGCGAAGACCGTGCGGAGCTGCCTGGCCGTGCCGTGGTAGACATCGCTCGGCGCCAGCACATGATCGCCCGGCGCGAGCGACTGGAAGACTGCCGCTGTCGCCGCTGAACCAGACGCGAAGGCCGCTGCCTCTGCCGCGCCCTCCGCGCCGCCTTCCAGGGTCGCCAGCAGCCGCTCCAGCGCGGCGCGGGTGGGATTCTCCGTGCGGGTGTAGACGTAGCCGTGGGGGTTCGAGCTGGACTCACGCTCGAAGGTCGTCGAGAGGTGCAGGGGTGGCGTCACATCGCCGCTGGCTGGGTCTTTCGAGTGGTCGGCATGAATCGCCAATGTCTCGAAGCGCATGTTGATCTCCTCGTTCACTCGGTTCACCACGTTCACCGATGATGGCGCTACTCGTCCGCCGCGCGCTCCCAGAAGCGCCGTAGCAACGCATTGACCATCCAGATACGCAGGCCGATGCTCAGCGTGAGCGCGCCATGCAGCGGCGCCAGCGCCCAGAGGCGTTTGCGGCGTGGCTGCCAGAGCGCCAGCCCCCAGAAGATCAGCATCGTCATAGCGAACATGCAGGTGAGCGCCTGTTTCTCATGCTCTAGATTCTGCCGCAGCGCTTCATACTGCCGCAGCGCCCACTGACTTTCGGGGTCGCCGCGTCCGCTGGCTGCCCGCGCACGCCGCATCACATCAGGCAAGTTATGCCCCCCTGGCAGTTCTATCGCCCGGCAGAGCGCACGCCAGGCAGCCCTACGCCAGCCACCGTCGCCCTGGGAATCGAGCCACAGCCCCATCGTCGCTCCCTCCGCCTGTACTCATCGCTCTCATTTGGGATCGTTTGCTCTCGTTTGCTCTCGTTCGGGATCGTTCGGCGCCCCAACCTGGAGCGACCTCCTGGAGATGGCT
>JAICSR010000512.1 GCA_025936795.1 Ktedonobacterales bacterium
CGCGCGCCCCCTCCCCTAGCCCCTCCCCCGCTGTGCGGGAGAGGGGAGTCCGCGTGTGTGTGACCGTTTGCCTCTCGCCCTCTGCGCATGTTCTCTCGGCCAAGGTTCCCCCTCTCCTCGCAGGAGAGGGGCCAGGGGGTGAGGTCTTCCCTCCGCTGGAACTATTGCCCGCCCAGCATGCCTGAGAACGAGCCGCTAAACGAGCCGCTATTGGGGTCGAGTAGCGGATACTGGCCGCTGGCGACTGAGTGCTGCAAGAGGGTGTTGGCCATATCAGCCTGCGCCTGCGTGAGCGCGCCGTCGCTGACTGCCTTGGTGAGTTGCGCCTGCGCGGCTTTCAGATAGGCCGCATCTACCGCGCTCTTGCTCGCGCCCTTCTCGCTAATGATCTGCGCGACCGTCTTGCCCGCGCTCAACTCGCTCTGCAGCGTGGCGCTGGGGGTATGCATCGCGCCAGCCACAGCCGTCAGGATGGCTCCACGCGCGTTCTGGATCGCCTGCGCCTGCCCGCTGGGCGCCCCGCTCGATGCGTTGGCCGCGCCCTTCGCCTGAGCAATCGCATTGATCGCCGCGCACGGATTCTGCGCGTACTCGCTCAATTCCTGCTGGGCCTGCGCCTGCTGGGCCTGCGTGATCTTGCCATCGGCATACATCTTGTTGATGACGGCCTGCAAGCCAGCCTGATTCGCGCTCTCCAACTCCGACTTGCTGACGCCCGGAAGGTTGTTGAGCGCCGTCTGCTCGTAGAGCTGGCAATAGCCTGTCGCCGTGGGCGTCGTTTTGGCGGCCTGCGGTTGCGAGCCTGCGGCTAACGCCTGGAGCGATGGCCCAACGATGACGCCAATCAACAGGCCGAGCGCGAGGAGCAGGCCTCCACCGACGCCCAGCGCTACCCGTTTATTCATCTGCTACGATCCTTTCGCCTGGTTCGCCGCCGCTGCCCGCTGTGCGGCGCTCCTGGTTCCTCTCGCACCCACGTGCACCACATTGTACGCGCCAGACGCCGCGCGAGTCAGCGTATGGCGCCGTCTGCGACACATCTGCGACATAATTCCGACGCCTGCGCGTGGCCTGCGCGTGGCCTGCGCGTGGTATCGTGGGCTGGCAGGGGCGACCAGGCGCGGCGGCAGGAGAGACGCAGGAGAGACACACGACGATGGTAGATGCGCGCGAGACAGGCGACGAGACAGGCGATATGAACGATGCGAGCGATGCGATTCCCTTGCGGGTCGGCGTGATCGGCGCGGGCGCGGTGGGCAATGCGCTGCTGGCGGCGCTCGCCACGCGCGGCGCCTCGGCGGGGATGGAGGCGGTGGCGGTCGCCTCGCGCACGTTCGCACATGCCAGGGCTGCCGCTGCGGCCCATGCGCCGGGTTGCGATGCGCTGGCCTCGCTCGATGCGCTGGCCGCGCGCTGCGACCTCGTCTTCATCGCCACCCCCGACGACGCGATTGCCAGCGTGGCGGAGAGCGTGGCGTGGCGGCGTGGCCAGGCGGTGGCGCATCTCAGCGGCGCGCAAGGCGTCGCTCCGCTGGCAGCCGCAGCCGCGCGCGGCGCGCTGGTGGCGGCGCTGCATCCGCTGATGACCTTCCCGCAAGCGCTACGTAACGCCGATGCCGACCAGATTCTCACGCGGCTGGCGGGGACTTCCTGGGCGCTGGAGTGCGCCGACGCCGGGCTGGCCGTGCGGCTACGCGCCTTCATCGCCGCGCTGGATGGCTCGGTGATCGCGCTGACCGAGGATGATCGCGCGGCGTACCATCTCTCTGGCGTGCTGGCCTCGAACTACGTCGTCACGCTGATGGGCGCTGCGACGGACCTCTGGGCAGGCTGGGGTGTCGGACGCGCGGAGGCGTTGCGGGCGCTGCTGCCACTGCTGCGCGCCACCATCGAGAATCTGGAGGCGGTGGGCCTACCCGCCGCGCTGACTGGCCCCATCGCACGCGGAGACGCAGGCGCCGTGCGCATCCACGAAGCCTGGCTGCGCGCCCATGCGACTGCCGCGCCCGATGATGGGCTGACACTACGCGAGGCCTACGAGGCGCTGGCTCGGCTGACGATTCCGCTGGCGCGCGAGAAAGGCGCGCTCGATGCCGGAGCCGCCGAGGAGCTGCGCCGCGCGCTCGACGAGGGATAGTGTGTCCCAGCCCGACGCTGTGAACCAATGGAATGTGTGCTGCGCCACATCTTCGCTGGCCTGGCGGACGTATACTCCGCAGTGGAGGACGCGCTGAACCGAGGGAGAGCGAGCATGGGAGTGAACCCCTGGGACCCAACGGCGCCGATGGGGCAGACGCCGCCGCAGGCGCCCGCCGCGCCAGGCTATGTAGCCGCCGGGTCGCACTGGCCCACGCCCCATGCGATGGCGCCCGCGCCCGAACCCGACACGCAGACGACTCCGCTGCGCCAACGCCGCTGGCTGGCCGCGCTGGCGCTCTATCTGCTCGCGCCGATCACAGCCGAGCTTTTGACCGGCTCGACCCCGCCACTCCAGTTCGTCAACCC
>JAICSR010000249.1 GCA_025936795.1 Ktedonobacterales bacterium
CGTCCGCTGCACATCGGGCGGCAGGTCAGCGCGCAGCCGATTCGCTTCGGCCACCCACAAAGGCATGCTGGCGGGCGAGCTTTCGATGATGAGGCTGGCGACACCCTTCGGCTGTCTCAGCGCGTACTCCATCGCCAGCATGCCGCCCCACGACTGCCCCAGAATGTGCAGCCGCTCCAGCCCCAGCGCCTGTCGCACGGCGTCCACCTCGTCCACGAACAGCTCCACGGTATACATCTCTGGCTTGCCGGTCTTGTCTGAGCGGCCACAGCCAAGCTGATCGTAGAAGACAACGCGCCTGCCTGAGTCGGCCAATTGC
The DNA here is from genome assembly GCA_025936795.1 of Ktedonobacterales bacterium. GTDB lineage: Bacteria > Chloroflexota > Ktedonobacteria > Ktedonobacterales > JADMIN01 > JAKAIY01. The sequence continues at coordinate 320 of JAICSR010000249.1, forward strand.
GCGAGGTTGTCAAGGTAATCATGCGGCGCGCCTGGGCCACCGTGCAGCGTGAGGAGCGGTGGCCGCTCGGCGTCGTGTGCGGAGTCGCCCACGATTCGGTACCAGGTGCGATAGCCCTTGAAGGGAATATAGCCTTCGGTTACAGGGCGCGCTTGCGACATGCAGGCCTCCTCATCTCAGCGGCGCCGGATGGGTTCATACCTGGTGCGGTTTCAGTTCACGCGCCAGTATGCGCACATCGGCGTCGGCAGGCGCCATGCCGCACTGCGCCGCCAGCCCTGCTCGCACGGCGCGGTTGTCGGTGTCTGCTCAGCCGCTATTCCGTCAGCGCGATTCCCCCAGAGGTGTCTGTGGTCGCAGGGGCAGCTGCGTCGGCGACGGCGCGCCCGGCGGCATCCAGGCTGCGCAGGTGCGCCTCGCAGATCGGAAGCAGACGCCAGAGCGCTTCGTAGCAGGGGTCGCGCTCGATACGCGCATAGTGGGTCGGCTGGCCACAGTCGCCAATGCCGCACGGCAACGAGGGGCTGATCTCGATGCGCAACAGGCTATCGCCCGCCGAACTCTCGTGATCTATCGCCATGTACGTCCTCGCTCCCGTCATCTCAGATGAGGTTGAGTTTGTGGCGCATTGCATGGGTGAATGCGCTCACACAGGGATATACGGGACCGGGTTGCACACGCAGAGTCGATCCTGCAACGTAGTGGCGAGGGAAGCGTCTGAGCAGCCGAATCCTCAGCGACGTGGGGGCAGCAGCGCCAGTAGTTGATGCAGCAGGCGCCCGGTGAATCCCCAGATGCGATAGGGTCCGAAGTCGTAGAAATGAATCGCGTGGGCCGCGCCGCCGCGCGTCCAGATCTCCTCGTGATAGATCAAGTGGTCATCGAGCGCGCTCACGGGCGCCTCGATGACCTCCGCAACCTCGGCCACCTGCGGCCGCAGCGTGGGCAGCCCCTCGCCGAGCCAGCCGACGTAGGGCGTCACGAGAAAGTCGCTGACGAAGAGGTATTCAGGCTGTAGCGCGCCGAGCAGCGTCACGCGCGAGGGTGGCAATCCTAGCTCTTCCTCCGACTCGCGCAGCGCAGTCTGAGCCAGCGAAGGGTCCTCTGGATCGCGCGAGCCGCCCGGAAACGAGATTTCGCCGCTATGCCGCGAGAGCGTGGCGGCGCGGCGGGTGAAGAGCAGATAGGGCTTGCCATCGCGCGCGTAGAGCGGCGCAAGCACTGCCGCCTGCCTGGGTGATCTGCTGAGCCAGCGCGGGTCGGCGTTCGACAGGGCATCGCCAGACACAGGCGAGGGCGCCGAGATGGGGGCCAGCTGCGCGCGGAGGTAGGCCGCGAGCGCCTCGGCGTCGGCGAGCAATGCCGCGCGCGTTGGCTCGGCGCCCCTGTCGCTCAGGTCGTCGCCGTCGGATCGCGCGCTGGCGCTACTCATCGTCGCTGTCCGTCCCTTCAGATTCCCTGCGCGCCCCACACGAACTGATCGCGCTTGTCTTGCGTGTTCAGAGGCGCATCTGTTATACTACCCCCTGTAGCGGGGGCTTGCAACGCACTGGTCGGTGGAGAGCAGGTCGCGCTCGCGTGACATTTGGCGTGGTGAGCGCGTCTGATGTACATGTGGAGTACGCGACATTCGCGAGTCTGTCTGAATGGATGCTGGCGCGCTGGTCAGGGTTAACCTCATCTGGTAACCGGATTCGGCCCAGCGTTTTCGTGTAGTTTGTGTTATGCGCCACTGGACGAAAACGGCGACACGCCGGGCGCCATTCATCATCTCTCTCCGATCCACTCCCCAGGACTCCAGTGGACGCGCCCCCCACACTGCTACCGGCTCGCGCCGCATCCGCGCACGTCCACGGCCCGCTCTCTTAAGACGCGCCGCACATGTGACGCCCGCGCCCGGCGACGGCCCAGAGCAGCATCTCACGCGATAAAGGGGGAATCCAGACGGAAGGACGCGGCACAAGCGATTACCTGAGGCGCGCTTCGCCGATAGCGCCCCGATGATGTGGCGCCAGAGCGAACGATCAATGATTCGGACTCAGACCCAGACGTCGCCCTCGCAGCTTACGCCGGTCACTTCCACGCCAGTCGCGTCGCATGGAGAGAGCACGCGACACTCGCGCCTCCCAGTCCGAAGCAGCCAGCACGCTACGCTCGCGCGCAGAGTCATGCGCGCACGCAGTCGTGACAGCGGCTCCCAGGAGTTGGGCAGATATGGGCAGGCGACGAGTCAGAGACCTACCTGGTCAAGCTACCGCGCAAAGAGCGCGGAACGTGGCCAACGCTCGCGGATAGACCATCCGCATGAAGTCCCCCGCGCAGGCACGACGCCAGCGCGGCCGGGCGCACATTTTTCGACAAGAGGAAAGGGGCGGCGCAGCGATCCCGCGTTCGTGAACGCAGGTTTCCCAGCGCCGGAAGTTGAATGAGTTTGAGTAACGACGACAAGACCCCACGCGACGAGACGCAGCCAGAGGCCCAGCCGGAGACGCAGCCAGAGGCTCAGGCGCAGGCCGAGACACAGCCGGAAGTCCAGGCCCAGTCAGAGACGCAGCCAGAGACACAGCCAGAGGCGCAGCCCGCCGCTGAGGAGGCTGCCACCCAGCCCGCCGCGAGCGAGCCGCCTACTACGTCTGCGCAGATCGATCCAACGCCAGTCGCCGCTGAGCCAGTCGCCGCTGAGCCAGTCGCCGCTGAATCGGTCGGCGCGGAGAATCACAAGGAGCAGCCCAAGCCTGCCCCTGTAGTCACAGCGCCGCAAGCCTCCGATGCGGATGACGAGGACGACTTTGGCGTAGACGCCATCGCCCCCGACAACGACGACATGTACGCGACCGATAACATCCCGGACATGAGCGCGATGCAGCGCCTGCTCGACGAGCAGGACGCCCAGTTCCGCACCATCAAGCGCGGCGATGTCGTCGAGGGGCAGATTGTCCGCATGGATCCCGACGAGATTCTGGTGGACATCGGCCTCAAGAGCGAGGGCGTGCTCTCGACCAAAGAGCTGCCGTCCACCGGCTACGGCTCACTGCCGGAGCTCGGTGTTGGCTCTGATGTGCTGGTCTACGTCATGCAGCCAGAGACCCCAGAGGGGCATGCCATCGTCTCGATCAAGCGCGCCCGCCAGGAGCGCCAGTGGCGCATCGCGCAGGAGCAGTTCGACCGTGGTGAGCTGCTCGAAGCCGAGGTCATTGACCACAACAAGGGCGGCCTGATCGTCAACCTGGACGGCATTCGCGGCTTCGTGCCGATCAGCCAGATTCTCAATCTGCGCCGCGAAGACTCCTCCGATAACGCCGAGACGCAGACCAAGCTCCAGTCAATGGTGGGGCGCAAACTGCAGCTCAAGATTATCGAGATCAACCGCAACCGCAACCGCCTGATCCTCTCCGAGCGCATCGCCGTGCAAGAGTGGCGCGCGCGTCGACGTGAGGAGCTGCTCAACGAGCTTCAGGTAGGCGAGGTGCGTACGGGCGTGGTCAGCAATCTGGCCAACTTCGGCGCCTTCGTGGACCTTGGCGGCGCCGATGGTCTGGTGCACATCAGCCAGCTTGCCTGGAGCCGTGTGAACCACCCCAGCGAGGTGCTGAAGGTCGGCCAGAAGGTCGAGGTGCAGGTGCTCTCGGTGGACAAGGAAAAGAAGAAGATCGCCCTGTCCATCAAGCGCGCCGAGGTGGACCCGTGGACGACGGTGGAGCAGCGCTACCACGTTGGCCAACTCGTCACCGGAACGATTACGAAGATCGCGCCGTTTGGCGCCTTCGCGCGCATCGAGGATGGTGTCGAGGGACTGATTCACCTCTCCGAGCTGCCCGCAGGCCAGCAGGACCCCAAGGCCGTGCTGCATGAGGGCGAAGAGGTGACGGTGCGCATCCTGCGCATTGATCCGGAGCGCCGCCGTCTGGGCCTCTCGATCAAGGCGGTCGAGGAGACCGGAGGCGCCGAGGGACAGACGCCTGCCCCCACAACCGCTGAGGGTGAGGGAGCCGCTGTGACCGCTGGCGCGACGCAGCAGCCCACCGGAGAGGCGACCCGCGCCGCCGAGCCAGCGCGCCCAGCGCCACGCCAACCTGCGCAGCCGCAGCAGCCAGAAGCGCCTTCAACGGCGATGGCTGAGGCGTTCCGCCAGGCGATGCAGGCGCAGAGCCGCGACCAGAGCGAGACCGAGAGCGAGACCGAGAGCGCAACCGAGGACGCCGAGACAGCCACCGCTGCTCCGGCTGCTGAGACGGCTCCCGCAATGGAACCAGCTCCGACCAACGGCGCCACTCCCGCGACGGAGGCGACCCCAGCCAACGAAGCCACTCCTGCAACGGAGACCGCTCCGATGGTCGAAGCCGCTCCTGCCGACGAAGCTGCCCCAGCGACGCAAGCCGCTCCTGCGGTTGAGGCAGCCCCGGCGACGAATGGCGCAACGAATGGCGCGACGGAGCCAGTCGTGACGGCTCCGGCTGACGAAGCGAACGAGGCGGCCTCGGCTGCCGAGACCGCTGCGGCCAGCGACGAGACCAAGGCATAGGCGTCCGCGCACGCCTCGGTGGACCCCCGCCACTTCCATCTCTGGAAGCGAGCGGGGGTCTTCTGCATTGCCCGCTTGCGCGAGATCGGGGCGCTTTGGGCGCAGAACTGGCATTGAACTGGCGCGCTACATGCGGAGAAATTGTGCGAGTCATTCGTTGGTTGGCCGGTTGGCGTGACACACGCAGAGGCCCTAGGGAGAAACATGCAGTATGGGAACCGCGAAACGTGTGGATGTGCGCCAAAAGGCTACCGAGGCCGCAGCGCCCTCGCTGACGACGACCGGATTCCTCAACGTCGCCGGGCATGAGCTACGGGCGCCCGTCACAGCGCTCAAGGGGCAGCTCCAGTTGATGCAGCGCCGCATCCGCAAGGAAGGTGGGCGCACGCGCGACGACGAAGCGCTGACCAAGATGCTCTACCAGATCGAGCGCATGCAGCAGTTGGTCGCCGTCTACCTTGACGCCTCGTATCAGGAGCGCGGCGAGCTGAGCTTGATGCGCCAGCCGAATAATCTGGTCACGCTGGTCGAGCGCATCGTCACCCTCTATGCCGTCGCCAGCGCCAAGCATCCCCTGCGACTGGAGACGACTGAGACGACCCTCAACGGCGAGTTTGACGGCGGCCGGGTAGACCTGGTGATGCGCGAGCTACTCGGCAACGCGCTGAAGTATGCCCATGTGGGTGAGATCGTCGTGCGGCTGCGACGCGACGGCGACATGGCGCTCGTCGAGGTCGAGGACGCCGGGCCAGCCATCCACGCCGAGCGCGCCGAGGCCATCTTCGAGCCGTATGTGACGGACTCCGTCTTGCAGAAGACCGGGTTGGGGCTGGGCCTCTTCGTCGCGCGCGAGGTCGTGCGCCTGCACGGCGGCGAGCTGGGTCTGCGCCAGGGCGAGCGCGGCAATATCTTCTGGTTCACCCTGCCACTGGATGACGAGGGCAGCGAGGGATAGCGTTCCCCGTTGCCTTCTACATCTGCGCCGCAGCAATAGACCTCACCGCCTGCCCCTTTCTTTTCACAGGGGTGAGGGGCAGGCGTCAGGTTCACCACTCTACACCGCATCTTTTCTGGCGCGTGCAAATTTGGGTAGGAAGATCGCGGGAATGAACGCCAGGGCGACGAAGCCAATGGACCACCAGAAGGCGACATTGTACGCCTGACTGGGGATGCTTACAGTCAGC
>JAICSR010000428.1 GCA_025936795.1 Ktedonobacterales bacterium
CACCGACGATCCAAACTCCCCTGGAGCGTGGCCCGCAGCCGCCAGTCCCTGAGCAGTCGCAGCAGCCAACTGGTTCAGATGCGCTGATGCGGCCGCGCCCCGACTATGGTGAGCAGACCTACAAGGGCAGCGGCAAACTCACCGGTCGAGCCGCTGTCATCACCGGAGCCGACTCCGGAATCGGTCGCGCGGTCGCGCTGGCCTTTGCGCGCGAGGGCGCGGATGTGCTGTTCGCCTATCTGGAGCAGGACGCCGACGCCCAGGAGACCACGCGCATGACGCAAAGCTCCGGGCGCAAGGTCCTCGCGATGAAAGGCGATGTCTCGGACGAAGCCTTCTGCCAGCGCCTGATCGAGCGGGCGGTGCAAGAGTTTGGCAGGCTCGACATTCTGGTGAACAACGCTGCGTACCAGCAGACCCACCAGAGCATCACCGAGATGCCATCGGCTGAGATCGAGCGCATCTTCCGCACCAACGTGCTGGCGCTGTTCTGGCTCTGCAAGGCCGCCGTTCCGCATCTGCAGCCGGGCGCTGCTATCATCAACACCGCGTCCATCGAGGCCTATGAGCCGAAGCCGCCACTGCTGCACTATGCCGCCTCGAAAGGCGCTGTGGTGACGTTTACGAAGGGGCTGGCGCTGGAGTTGACGCCCAAGGGCGTGCGCGTGAACGCCGTCGCCCCCGGCCCGGTCTGGACACCGCTGATTCCGATGTCTATGTCACCGGAAGAGGTCAAGAGCTTTGGCAAGAGCGATCCGATGCAGCGGCCAGCGCAGCCAGCCGAGCTTGCGCCTGCCTATGTCTTCCTCGCCTCGGACGACGCCAGCTACATCTCTGGCGAGATCCTCGGCGTCACAGGCGGCAAGACGCTCTAAGCGAGCGAGCTCAGCCGACTCGCCTAGAGGAACAGTGTGCGGTAGCGGATGGCGCCGCACAGACGCCAGTAGATGCAGACGGGTGGGATGATCGCCGAGGTGACGAGCATCTCCGCCCGGTGCGCTGGCGTCTGCGCGGCGCCACGTAGTCGCACGCGGCAGAACTGCATCGTGAGCGCGCCCCAGAGGCCCAGGCCAACCGCCAGCCGCGCTGGCCGCCTGCGCGCAGCGCCCGCCAGGCCCAGCGCCAACGCGCCGACGACGGCGTAGTAGCGCCACGGCGGCGCCGATTGGATGCGCTGGCGGTAGAGCTGCGGGTGCTTGCGATAGAGCAGCGCATTGTACATACTGCGCTGCTGCTGTGCGATGCTGACGCCCCACGGCGCGGCGCGAATCGGGTGAACGACCAGCGCATCGGGCGCGGAGGCGAGGCGCTCGCCGCGCTCCATCAGCGTGAAGACGAGGTCACTGTCTTCGCGCCAGGCGACGGGAAACCGCTCGTCGAGGCCGCCGACCGCTTCGAGGATGTCGCGGCGATAGAAGCAGTTGGCGGTTGCGAACTCCGCGCCTGCGAGTAGCGCTGCGTTGCGCTCGTAATCGGTCGGGCGCGCTCCACAGGGCACGATGATGCGGCCAGAGACGCCGACAACGCCTTCAGTCATCGCGGCGACCCCTGCGAGCAACCAGCCTGCGTCGGGAACACAATCATCGTCGGTGAAGGCGATGATGGCGCCGCGAGCGCTCCGCCAGCCCGCATTGCGCGCCGCCGCTGGTCCATGCGCCCCGCAGACCGCGATGTAGCGTAGCGCGGGGCCACACTCACCTGCGCCACAAGCGAGCCGCTCCAGCAGCGCGCGCGTCTCTTCGCAGGCGGCGTCATCCGCGACGATGATCTCATAGGCGGCGTGGTCGAAGCGCTGGGCGAGCAGCGCCCGCAGGCAGCGCGCGAGCAGCGCAGGGCGCCGATATGTTGGCACGACGACCGAGACGCGCACGCTCATACGCTCCTCCCGGGTTTCTCCAGCAGGAAGGGACCGATGACCAGCGCATCGAGCGGCGAGGTCCAGAAGCACTCAATCGCATCGCGAGGCGAACAAACGATTGGCTCACTGCGCGTGTTGAATGAGGTATTCACCAGCACGGGTACGCCAGTGCGGCGCTGGAACGCGCGCACCAGATCGTAGTACAGCGCGTTTTGCGTGCGGTTGATGGTCTGGATGCGCGCGGTGCCATCCACATGGCGCACAGCGGGGATGCGGTCGGCTTTGTCAGGCGCGACGTTGTAGACAAAGAGCATGAACGGCGAGGAGGCGGCTCCGACAAACCACTTCCCAGCCTCCTCCTCCAGCACGACCGGCGCGACTGGCCGGAAGTCCTCGCGGTCTTTGATCTCGTTCAGGCGCGCTTGCATATCGACCGAGAGCGGCGATGCCAGGATCGAACGCGCGCCCAGCGCACGCGGCCCAAACTCCATACGTCCCTGGAACCAGCCAATGATCTTGTCGTGCGCCAGCAGCGTGGCGGTTTCTTCTGGGACATCATGTAGGCGGCGATAGGGGAGCTTGGCCCAGCGCAGAAACTGCTCGATCTCAGCCTCGCTGTACTCCGGGCCGAGATAGGCCTGCTCCATGATGTAGCGGCGCCGCGTGTCATCACCATCAGGAGAATCGGGAGAATCGGGGGTATCGGCGGCGCGTTGGCGCGCATCCACCCAGAGCGCCGCGCCCAGCGCCGTGCCGGAGTCGCCCGCTGCTGGCTGCGCCCAGACCTGCGCGAATGGCCCCTCGTCGCGCAGCCGCGCGTTCATCACACAATTGAGCGCCACGCCGCCCGCCAGGCAGAGATTGCGCTGCCCGGTGACATCGTGCAGCCAGCGCACAAGCGTGAGCGTCGTCTCCTCCAGCGCCACTTGCAGCGAGTGGGCGACATCGTAGTGACGCTGCTCCAGCGGGGCGCCCTTCAGCCGGGCAGGGCCGAAGCATGCCGCCAGATCACAGGGCGCAATCGTATATTGCCCATTCTCGCCAGGCTGGATCAGCGCGCGGAAGGTTTCGAGATATGTGGGCGCGCCATATGAGGCCAGCGCCATGACCTTGTATTCATCTGAGGAGGGCAGGAAGCCGAGATGCTCGGTTAGCCGCTCATAGAGCAGGCCGAGCGAGTGCGGATAGTTGACCTGCGCGATGCGTCGCATGCTCGCGCCAGAGCCGACGCTATAGGTGGTGGTGGCGACCTCGCCGCGACCATCGAGCGTCAGGATCGCCGCGTCGTGAAATGGCGCAGCGTAGAAGGCGCTGGCGGCATGCGCAATGTGATGTTCGACGTACTGCCACTGATAGGGGCCGTCGGCGCACGCGCCTCGGAAGCGCGCTTGCAGATGCAGTGGCGCGCCGCTCGCCAGATGGCGCGGCGCATTGACGATGGAGGCCAGGAAGAGCGGATCCC
>JAICSR010000582.1 GCA_025936795.1 Ktedonobacterales bacterium
GCGCGGCAGGCCACCGGCAAGGTCGTGCTGACGATGCAGGCATAGGCGGCGGTGGCTAAGGCCCGCAGCGAGGTGGCCAGCGGCGATGTGATGGACATTATCAATTATCATCATGTGGATGAGTCTTTCTGAAGGAAGGTAAGGGCGTGATTGCTGGCATGATGTGGCGCCGACTCTGGGGCGCTGGCCTCGTCGTTGGACTTGGCTTGCTCACAGCGGCATGCGGGGTGAGCGCCCCAGCGAGCGGGGCCATGTCGCCCAGGCAGACCCCTGCTCCATCGCCGACCGCTACGATGGCGAACTCGCCCACAGCGACATCTGGCGCCCTCGCGGAGTGTAGCGATCCTTCCTCGAATGTGATGTACAACTTTGAGAATCCACCTGGACCACTCCCGACGACGATTCCATTACCCTCCAGTACGCTCGTTGACAACCATGGTCAGGGTATCCAGGCAGGCAGCGTGAACTATACCCTCTGCAGTCCCACCATGACGTCTGCGGCGATTACGGCGTATATGGAATCTGCCCTTCCTGCCGCTGGGTGGCTGCGAAATAGTGTCCCGGCCTGTGATCACGCGCATGGGTACCCCTGGTACAAGGGAAACTACGGGATGGAGATCGATGTCAATATGAACACTTCTTTGCCTCACATGTGGGCAATTCAACTATGCCCGCATGTGGGAGAAGGCTAGGGTCTGTCGGACGACTCACGAAGCCTGCCACCGCAAACTAAGAATTGGCTGGGACCCAGGCCGCACAGGCGGGCTTCGCGGCCCGCTGGCCACCTAGCATGCGCCTTCAGTCGCCAGCTCCATCGCGATAGTAGCGCTCGTGGTCGTGGAGGACGAAGCCAACCGATTCATAGAGGCGGATAGCGGGAGTATTGTCGCTTGCCGTCAGCACAATGGCGCGCTCGGCTCCCAGCGCGCGCAGCCGTCGCAGCCCCTCCACCAGCACCGCGCGGGTAATGCGCTGCCGCCGCCAGTCGGGGTGCGCGCCGACTGGCTCATATTCGCCGACGCGGTTGCGCTCGTCGTACCAGAGGATGCAATACGAGATGAATGCGCCATCGGGAGCGACGGCGACGAGATCGAGCTCTGGGCGGTAGATGGGGGCGGCGCGCAGACGGCGATAGGCCTTCAGCGTGACACGCGAGGGATGGTAGACCGTGCGATGCAGGTCGACGCGGCGCTGCCACTCGTCGAGGCCGCCAACCGCGCGCACGCTGAAGCCCTCCAGCAGCGGCGCCGCTGGCAGCGGCGCCGCATCGAATGGCCGCCGGAAGTGGATGTAGTGGTTGTGCTGGTCGTCGCGCGCGAAGCCATTGGCCGCCAGCAGCGCCACCTGCCACGCATCGGCGTCACGCGCACGCGTCCAGAGCGACGTGATCTGGCGACGCGCTGCGGCACGGCGCGCCCAGGCCAGCGCCTGCGCAATGATGGCGGCGCCCTCAGGGGTCGCACGGATGGCTGGGGCTAGCTGTGTCTCCACCTCGCCAGCGGCGGCGTAGGTCTCCAGCCAGGTGATGCCGAGCAGCGCTCCGGTCGTAGCGTCCTCCCACAGGCGCAGGCTCGACTTCGGGTCGAAGACGGTATTCTGATGCATGCCCCAGATCAGGTCGCCGGGATGCCAGTAGCCCGGTCGTGGCTCGCCTCCGCCAGCCTCCGTGGCTTCAGTAGCCTCGGCGAGAAACCGCGTGATACGGTCGCGGTCGTCTATGCGGGCGTACATGCGCGTGGTGAATGGCATGGCAGGTGTGCGCCTCTTCCCTCGCCCGTGCTGTGCGTGTGGCGTCGGCGGGCGGTTGAAACCGCCCGCGCCAAGCGCCTACAGCATCCCCCAGGCCA
>JAICSR010000363.1 GCA_025936795.1 Ktedonobacterales bacterium
CTATGCGGGCGGCGTCACCGTGCTGATGCGCGAGGCGGTGCGCGCGCTGCAAGAGGCCGCAAAGGATGTCGAGCACGACGCTGGCTCGGCCATCAGGGGCGCCGAAGCCCTCGCGCAGCAGGTCGAGAAGCACCTCTAGCCACGCACGATCACAGCGAGACAGTCAGGGGATGGGGCAAGCGCTCCATCCCCTGTCGCGTGTACGCCTGTTCGCACAGCGAAGAGGCCGCTATTTGTTCGAGCGTATGCATATCCGGTACACTATTTGCAACATGACGTGGTCGAAGAGGAGCGCAACGATGATTGACAAGCTCGCCTGGATCCATCTTGAGAACATGCGCCTGCTCAGCACGCGATCAAAAGGCAAAGATATCTATTACATCCCCGGTGGCAAGCGTGAACTCGGTGAAACAGATCATGAGGCGCTCATCAGAGAAATCAGAGAGGAGTTGGAGGTCGAATTGCTCCCGGAAACCATCGCGTTCTTCGGGCAGTTCGAGGCGCAGGCCCATGGCAAACCAGATGGTATGCCGGTCAGAATGCGCTGTTACACGGCGGCGTTCTCAGGAACCATTTGCGCAGCCGCTGAGATTGAAGAAGTCCTCTGGCTCCAGTACGCAGACCGGGAGAAGAGTTCACCGGTAGATCGCCTGATCTTCGATGTCTTGAAAGAACAGAATCTCCTCACCTAGAGTGTATCGGGAGTGACTGCAGAACAGCACGTTGCGCAGATGCGCAACCTATGTGCCGACCTGTAGCTCTCCGCGCACGCGCATGAGCAGCGCGCCGAGGCGATTGAGGCCGTGGCCGTTTCCGCCGTCGCCCCAATAGGCGTCGCGGGCGCGCTGCTCGACCAGCAGCGCATCGCCCGTGGCGCGCAGGCGCTCGCCCAGGTCAGGATGCTGGGTGAACTTGGCGCGCAAGGCTTCCAGCATGATCTGCTCTTTGACCGCATCCCAGCCGGCGCGCAGTGGACGGGCGCGCGAGCGACCCATGCGCGCGGCGATCATCGGGCTGGCGACGCGACGAATCGCCTCTTCATGCTCGGTTCCCGCAAACTTCTGCGCCTGAAAATAGTGCTCCGTCGTCGGCCAGACAACGCCCTTGAGCGTGATCGGCGCGGGCCAGAAGTTCGAGAGGTAGCCGTGGGCGTCGCGCATGCCATGGAACAGGATGCGCTCTTGCTCGCTCACAGCTTCGGCGCTTCTTTGATGTCGGCGATCTGGCCGCCGGTCATCTTGAGCAGGTCGGCGGGGGTCGTCTCGAAGACGGCGTTGGGCGTGCCAGCGGCGGCCCAGATGCTCGCAAACGCCATCAGGTCCTCGTCTATCAGCGTGCGCAGTGGCGTGGCGTGGCCAACTGGCGCGACCCCGCCGATGGGGAAGCCGGTCGCCTGGCGCACGGCGTCGGCGTCGGCCCGCGTGATCTTCGCGCCCAGCAGCGCGGCGAGCTTCTTCGTGTCCACCCGGTTGACGCCCGAAGCGATCACCAGCAACGGCTGCCCATTGGCAAGGAAGACGAGGCTCTTGGCGATCTGCGCCACAGTCGTGCCGATGGCCGCCGCCGCCTCGGCGGATGTGCGTGTGGACTCGGCGAACTCCACTGGCTGCGCCTCGATGCCCTGCTGACGCAGGCTCACACGCACACGCTCGATATTTGGATGCGTCACTCTCAGCCACTCCTTCGCACTCACTGCGCGCCCCCTCCCCCAACCCCTCCCCCGCTGCGGCGGGAGAGGGGCTTTCCGGATTCCCTCGCCCGCTGGGAGAGGGGCTGGGGGGTGAGGGATTCGCCGCGACACCAGCGCACAGTCAGTGTAGCACGCGCTACGGTTGAGTAGGGAGGCTAGCTGGCGTCTGGCGCGTTCGTCTCGCCGGGAGCCGGGAGCGCGAGCAGGCGTGGCGGCGCGGGCAGTTGCGGCGTGGCAGCCAGACGGCTGAGGATCAGCGCCGCCAGTGTCGCGCCGCCGATCAGCGCCCAGCTCGTCGGCGCCGGGAACGCCAGCCCCAGGAAGACGCGCGCACGCGGAACCGCGAGCGCCAGCGCCATCAACCCAGCGGAGCCTACGACGGAGGCGAGCACTGGCCCAGACGGCTTGCCGTTGGACCAGCCCATGTCCAGCGTCTGCGCGAGCTGTGTGCCGACGACGCTGGCGAAGGCGACCGAGCGCGCCTGGGGCAGACCGCCGAGCGTCAGCGCCGCGAGAAAGGCCGCGAGCGATGGCGCGCCTGTGAACGCGCCCCGGCGGGCGACATCATTCCACAGGGGTCGGTCGAGCGCAGATGCGCCCTCGCGCGCCAGCTCCGAGAGGCGGCGTGTCTCTGGCTGTTGCAGTCCAATCGCTAGCCCCGGCAGGATGTCGGTGATGGCGTTGACGACCAACGCCTGTCGCGCCGTCAGCGGCGAGGCGAATCCCAGCGCGGTCGCGCCCACCACCAGCCCAAGCTCACCCAGATTGCCGCCCAGCAGCAGCCCAATGGCGCGGCGGATGTTGCGCCAGAAGCTACGCCCCTCGACGAACGTCTCGACCAGCGTGGCGAAGTTGTCGTCGGCGATGACGACATCCGCCGTCTGCCGCGCCACCTCTGCGCCACCCAGGCCCATCGCGACGCCCACATCGGCCAGCCGCAGGGCAGGCGCATCGTTGACGCCATCGCCGGTCATCGCGACGATGTGGCCGCGCCGCTGGAGGCTCTCGATGATGCGCAACTTGTCGAGCGGCGTGGCCCGCGCAATCACCGAGGCGCGTTCGAGCCGCTGATCGAGCTCGCCGTTGTGGAGTTCGGCCAGCTCTGAGCCGGTGAGCAGCTCGCCCGCGGTCGGGCCATCCAGGAGGCCAGCCTCCTCGGCGATGGCCGCCGCTGTCGCAGGATGATCGCCTGTGAGCATCATCACGCGAACGCCAGCCTCATGGCAGCGGCGCACCGCTGCGCGCGCGGCCCCTTTCAGTGGGTCTTTGATGCCCAGGAAGCCGAGCGCTGTCAATCCCTGCGGGTCATCCGTCGCGCTGGTCGCTGGCCCCTCCGCCACGACCAACACGCGCAACCCCTGCTCGGCATAGCGTTGCGCCCGTTCGAGCAGCCGCTGGCGCCCCACCTTGCCCAGACGTGTCTCGCGCCCATTCGCGCGCTTGCGCACACAGCGGGGAATGACAATCTCAGGCGCGCCCTTGACACAGAGGCGCCCGTCCGCCAGCGTCGCATGGAAGCCGCGCATCGGATCAAACGCCGTCTCGCCTGTGCGCTGCTCACGCATCCGCTGACCCAGGCCCGCCTCCTCGGCGGCGGCGATCACTGCGATGTCGGTAGGGTGCGAGGCTGCGTCTGGGGCGTCGGGGCTGGGGCTGGCCAGCGCCGCCGTCAGCAAGACATCGCGCAGCGCGTCAGGCAGGCTATCATCTGGCAGCAGGCGCTCATCACGAGTGTCGGCGAGCAAGCGTAGCGCCAGCTTCCCCTGCGTCAGCGTGCCAGTCTTGTCCGCACAGACGATGTCCACGCGGCCCAGCGCCTCGACGGAGGGCAACCGGCGTACGACCGCGTGCCGGTCGGCGAGGCGACGCGCGACCCCTGCCTCGCTCACCTGGGTCAGCAGTGGCAAGCCCTCCGGCACGGCGGTCAGCGCGAGCGTCGCGCCAATAGCAAGCTGCGGAATCAGCGCGCGTGTGCGCAGATAGCCTGATGCGAAGACAATCGCTCCACCACCAATCGCGAGCGGGGCCACCTGCCCTAGCAATTGACTCAGGCGGAGGTTGAGCGGGCTTTGCTTCGTCTCATCCTCGCTGAGCGCGGTGGTGATGGTCCCCATGCGCGTGTCGCGGCCCACGGCAAAGGCGACGGCGCGCCCGGCTCCGGAGATGACATCGCTGCCATCGAGCAACACCCGGCTGCCATCGCTGCCCCCAGCAGGTGATTTCATCACCGGGAGCGATTCGCCGGTCAGCGCCGCCTCATCCACCTCCAGCGTCTGCGCCTCGATCAGCCGCGCATCCGCTGTGACGCGATCACCGGCGCCAAGCAGCAGAATGTCGCCAGGGACGATCTCCGCCGCCGCGAGGCGCCTGGGCTGGCCATCGCGCAGCACACGGGCATGCGCGGCGTTCAACCGCTCCAGCGCCGTCGTCACCTGATTCGCCTTGCGTCCCTGCCAGACGCCAACCGCCACGTTGGCGGCGATGGTTGCGCCGATGATGGCGACATCGCCCGGCGCGCCGAGCATGA
>JAICSR010000247.1 GCA_025936795.1 Ktedonobacterales bacterium
AGGCTGCGGAGGCCACTCCGGCGCCCGCCGAGGTTACATCCGCCGAGGCGTAGGCCGTTCACTATGTCAGCGAGCGCCGAGACGCGCGTGTCGTCTCGGCGCTCGCTGGGTATATTTGCCCCTCTGCATGGGGCCACGAGAGCGCGCGTTCCGCCAGGGCTGGCGGCGCGCGTTTTGCGCGTCCAGGCGTGGTCCAGGCGTGGTCCAGGCGCCGACGAGTGCGCTCCTCCTGTGCGCCTGAGGAGCGGAGAGCGCCGGGACCGGGCGAGGGATGGGTGAGGGAATACGGCGACGCGCGAACGGGCGTGCCGCGTGATACTATAAGAGGCGCTGGGATTCATCACAATGCTCAGGCTGGCTGGCGCGGCGACGTGCCAGGGCCGGTGAGCAAGAGGAGACATAGGACCGCATGGACTATACAGCCAAAGATGTCGCCAAGTTGCGCGAGACCACCGGGGCAGGCTTCGCCGATTGCAAGTCGGCGCTCACCGACGCCAAATCCTTCGATGAGGCGATCAAGCTAATCGAGGCCAAGGGCCAGAAGCGCGCCGAGAAGGTCAAGAGCCAGGATCGCGAGACGCACGAGGGGCTGGTGACCTCCTATATCCATCACGGTGGCAACCTCGGCGTCCTGCTGGAACTGAACTGCAGCACCGACTTTGTCGCGCGCAGCGATGAGTTCAAGAATCTGGCGCGCGAGCTGGCCTTGCAGATCGCTGGCGCAGACCCGAAGTATGTGACGATGGCCGATGTGCCCGCCGAGCGGCTGGACGCGCTGCGCAGCGAGTATGAGGCCGACCCTGAGGTGCAGAAGCGACCTGAGAAGGTGCGCGGGCAGGTGGTCGAGGGCAAGATCAAGAAGCTGCTCTCCGCCGAGGTGCTGATGGAGCAGCCCTGGGTGAAGGACGACAAAATTCTCGTCGGCAAACTGGTGGATGATGTCATTCACAAGACCGGTGAGAACATCGTCGTGCGGCGTTTCGCGCGCTATGCGCTGGGCGCCTGAGCGGACGCTGGGAGCCGCGTTGCGCTGGTCGGCGCTGGTCGGCGCTGGTCGCTGGATCACGCCGACGCGGCTCGTATGCGTGGGCGCGCCACATAGGGTTCGCACGCGGGTTGCGCGTGATGCGCGCAGCTATGGGGCAGAGAGGCGCACATCGGCGCGTCTGAGGGAGAACCATGACAGCCACAACCGTCTACCAACGCATTCTGCTCAAGCTCAGCGGCGAGGCGCTGATGGGCGAGCAGGGCTATGGCATTGACGCTGCCGTCCTGCAATACATCGCCGATGAACTCAAGCAGGCGCATGCGCTCGGCGTGCAGATCGCCATCGTCATCGGCGGCGGCAACATCTTGCGCGGCAAAACCGCCGCCGCCAGTGGCATGGACCGTGCGCAGGCGGACTACATGGGCATGCTGGGGACGGTCATCAATAGCCTGGCCCTGCAAGACGCGCTGGAGCGCGCAGGCATGGAGACGCGCGTGCAGACCGGCATTGACATGCCTTCGATTGCCGAGCCGTTCATTCGGCGGCGCGCCATTCGCCATCTGGAGAAGGGGCGCATCGTCATCCTGGCGGCAGGGACGGGCAACCCGTTCTTCACCACCGATACGGCGGCGGCGCTGCGCGCCATCGAGCTCAACTGTGAGGTGCTGCTGAAGGCGACCAAAGTGGACGGCGTCTATGACTCCGACCCGATGCGCAATCCGCAGGCGCGCCGCTTCGCCGAGGTGAGCTACATGAAGGCGCTCACGATGGGGCTGGCTGTCATGGATGGCGCGGCGCTCTCGCTCTGCAACGACAATCATCTGCCCATCGTCGTCTTCGATCTGGAGACGCCGGGGCAGATTCTGGCCGTGGCGCGCGGCGAGCGACGCGGCACGCTGGTGCATGAGCTGCCCGACGAGCGCGATGCGATCTGGGCCTAGCCTGCGAATGTGATTCGCCGCCCGCTGGGCTGGCGCCTGGCGCATCTGGGCAGTCTCATGCTGCGGGCAAGGCGCAGAGCGAGCGCCACAGCGTATACAATGGTGAGAATCGGTAGACATCGTGAGAAGGGAAAGGTATCATGGCGGTAGACGTATTCGCGGACGTCGAGCACCGCATGAAGTCCGCTATTGAGGCGCTTCAGCGCGAGTTGAACACGATCCGCACAGGGCGAGCCTCTCCAACGCTGCTCGAACGGCTCACGGTAGACTACTACGGCACGCCGACACCTGTGCAGCAGATCGCCTCCATCCACGCGCCAGATGCGCGCATGCTCACGATTCAGCCCTACGACAAAAGTTCGTTGGGTGACATCGAAAAGGCGATTCAGAAGAGCGACCTGGGGGTCAATCCAACGAATGATGGCCAGATGATTCGGCTGGCGCTGCCACCACTCACCGAGGAGCGACGTAAAGAACTGGTGAAGGTGGCGCACAAGAAGGTGGATGAGGCGAAGGTAGCGGTACGCAACTGTCGGCGCGATGCGCACGATACCTTGCGTGAGCAGGAGAAGAGCAAAGAGATCAGCGCTGACGACCTCAAGCGCAGTGTTGATCGCTTGCAGAAAATCACTGATCGCTACACCGCTGAGGTGGAGAAGGTGGGGCAGGCCAAGGAGCAGGAGATCCTCTCCGTCTAGCGGACTGGCGGGCAGGCGCGAGAAGCTGCTCAGGTCTGATGAAACGCTCCTCGCCACCGATGTCTGCGACGATGTCTGCGACGCTCCGTGCGGCAGGCGGGCTGCCGCTGGCGACGACCAAGAGGACCATTGGGGAAAGCATGGCAAAGCGACGAATCAAAACCCTGTTCTCGGCGATCTCAAGCGCGATAGATGGTGGCGCCCGAGCCGCCGAGCAGGAGCGCCGCGCCGAAGTGGCGAAGTTGCGCTTCATCGAGGGACGCGCTGTGCCGCGCCATATCGCCGTCATCATGGATGGCAATGGGCGCTGGGCGACCGAGCGTCATATGCCGCGCTCGATGGGGCATCGCGCGGGAGTCGAGGCGCTGCGTCGCGTCGTGCAACTCTGCGACGATTACCATGTGCCGATGATGAGTGTGTATGCGTTCTCCACCGAGAACTGGGGCCGTCCGCAAGATGAGGTGGACGCCCTGATGGGCTTGATGTGGGAGACCATCCGCAGCGATGTGGACCGCCTGCACAAGAACGGTGTGCGCCTGCGCCACATTGGCCGTCTGAATGGCCTCGCGCCCGATGTGCAAGAGGCGATTCAGTGGATGATGGACCTGACACGTGAGAACACCAAGCTGGAGCTGAATGTCTGCTTCAACTACGGTGGACGCGCCGAGATTGTGGACGCTGTACGCGCCATCGTCGCCAGCGGCGTCACGCCTGAGACGATTGATGAAGACATGATCTCGTGCCACCTCTACACGCGCGACCTGCCCGACCCCGACCTGATTATCCGCACGGGCGGCGAGATGCGCCTGAGCAACTATCTCATCTGGCAGGCGGCCTACGCTGAGTACTATTCCTCGCCGCGCCTCTGGCCCGACTTCGACCACGACGATTTCGTCGCCGCGCTCGATGCCTTCTCTGCGCGCAAGCGGCGCTTCGGCAAGACCGATGCGCAAATCGCGCAGGAGGCCCAGGAATCCCAGAATCTTCCGCCGCCCGCGCAGACCGCGCAGCAGGCGACAGGGCTGGCGGAACAAACGTCACAGCCCTATGCCACGGATGGCGCCGGGGCAAGCGCTGGGGCAGAGGGGTCGCTTTCGGGAAGCCGTGCGAAGACGGCTGTCGAAGGGGTACACTAGCAAGGAGAGCGACTGACAACGCGACACGCCGACGTTCGCTAATGGGATGCGCCAGGAGACCTGCGATGAGCTACGACGCTTCGGAGCAATCTGCGCTGCCCTCCCATCGGCGCGTGCGTGGCGCTCAGTCGCGTGGTGGTCAGTCGCGTGGCGCACGCAAGCATGGCTCTGGCGCAGTCCCGCGCGATGCGGCCTCCTCGGCGCCGAGCGAGCCTGGCACGGCGTCCACCTCAGAGACGGCGCCAGAGAAGACGATCTCGCCTGCGGCATCGAGCGCCGGGCCGAGCAGTGGATCGAACAGGGGGTCAAACGCCGGTTGGCTCGCCAATCTACGTCAGCGGGTTGGCTCGGCGGCGGTGCTGATCGCGCTGGTCATCACCATCATCTTCTGTGGCGGCTGGTTCGCGTTTGTGGGCGCGCTGTGCATCCTCTGCATCGGCGCCTGGGAGATGAGCGCGATGCTGGCGCGGCGTGGCTGGCGCCCGCAGATGCTCATCAGCATTGCGCTCGGAGCCGACTTCCTGCTGGCGGCGATGCTGCCCGAACAGCGGCTGCTCATCATCTCTGGCGGCATCAGCGGCAGCGTGATCCTCTCGTTCTCTGCATTCCTGCTGGGCGGTGAGAGCTTCGAGAACGCGCTGCGCGATTGGGCGCTGACGCTGGCGATTCCGCTCTACCTCGGCTGGCCGCTGGCGCTCTTCCTCGCGCTGCGCGGCTCCGACTTCGGTTTCGGCTCGATTGGCTTCTGGTGGGTGCTGGCGGTCTTTGCGATGGTCTGGGGCAACGACACCGGCGCCTATCTCACTGGCCACTTCTTTGGCAAGACGCGGCTCGCGCCGCGCATCAGCCCCGCCAAGACGTGGGAAGGCTTCGCAGGTGGCCTGGCCATCTCGATCATTGCAGCCTTCGTCTTCTCCATCGCCATCCACCTGCCCTGGTATGCCTCGCTGACGATGGGCATCTTCACCGCCATCGCCGCCACCCTCGGCGACCTCGCGGAGTCCATGCTGAAGCGCGGCGTGGGCGTCAAGGACAGCGGCCAGCTCATCCCCGGCCACGGCGGCCTGCTCGACCGCCTGGATAGCCTGCTCTTCGCCGTCATGGTGGTCGTCACCTACGCCGCGATCTACGACGCGGCGCTGCTGCGGTAGCGCAGGGGCAGGTCTACAACGGTGTACAATGCGCATGTATTCAGCGGAGCAATACAGAGGTTGGAGTAAATACATGGCGCTCAACAAAAACCGCAATTTGCGCCTCGAACGGTTGGTGATCGAGGCGGCTGCGGATGTCAAAGAACGCGACCCCCGCCTGGGCGCTCAGGAGCAACCCCTGTCAGATGCAGAGTATCAGGAACTGGAGCAAGCCCGCCAGGCGCTAGAGCGCGTCTGGGACGAGATAGATCATCAGGCCATCAGCTCATCAGCCGATGAGGCAGGCGCCCGCGCTGTGGATGACGATCGCGGGGAGTAGCCGTGGGTGGCGGCACGGAGGGAATGAACCTGGAGGCGCCGACATATTTCTTCGACAGCAGCGCCATCGTGAAACGATATCATCGGGAGCTTGGCACAGCATGGATACAGTCCATCTGTGAGCCGCGCAGTCATCCACCGCTGTACCTATCCGATATAGCGCGCGTCGAGGTGATCGCTGCCCTGCGCCGTCTTGGCCGCACCCAGGGGTATCATTCCTCATTCGTGGATACTATGGCGAACAGCTTTGAGCGCCATATTTCCCTCAGCGATGCGACGCGCCTTGCGCCACTCTATCATCTTGTTCCGATCACACAATCAGTGCTGGCTCTAGCATCTGAACTATGCAATCAGTATTGGCAGGCGCATCCGTACCCACTTCGCAGTCTTGACGCGATCCAACTTGCATGCGCAAGGGCGATAGCGTTGAATATTGGTTCCCAGTTGATATTCGTTACAGCAGATGTCCGGCTGGCTGCTATTGCGCCGCTAGAGGGTTTATCTGTCATAAACCCCAGACTTGCGCCTCAAGCCTGAGCGGCCCTAGCCGCCGCGCGGTTCTGGCCCCGTCGTCGGCTCCTCCGTCTCGTCGAGCAGGTCGAAGCCGGGGATGTCCTGGATGTCGAGCAGCGTCTTGATGGCACGGTGTTCCGCGCGGTCGCGCACCGTGGTGATGGCGGTCTTGATCTCGCGCAGCGGGAAGCGATGGGTGACGAGCCGTTCAGGCGTCAGCCGCTCCTCACGCAGCATCTCGGTGGCCAGCGCGAAGGTTGAGACACGTCCGCCCGTCGAGCCGCCAATCGAGAAATTGTCGTCGCCGCCG
>JAICSR010000095.1 GCA_025936795.1 Ktedonobacterales bacterium
CGCAGCATGCTGGTCGCATCGTAGTAGCCGCCGAAGCTCAGCGTGAAGGCCAGCGTGTCGCGGATGCGTGGATCGGCGGCGGCGAGGGCGCCGAGCGCGCCACCTGCGCTCAGCCCGACGATGCCGACGCGGTCGGGCGCCACGCCGGGGGTCTGTTGCAGCGCCAGCGTCGCCTGCACCACCGCATCTATAGTGGCGGGAACGAGGGTATAGCTCATCAGCGAGTCGGTGGTCATCGTCATCGCCACGACCCCAGAGCGCGCCAGCGATTGCGCCAGGTTGACGAACTGCGGCACGGCGCGGTTATCGCCGACGCCTGAGATCAGCAGCAGCCCCTCGCGTGCGCCGGGGATGGGCGGCGTGGGCGAGGTTGGCGCGTAGATGTCGAGGTAGACGCTGCCATCCTGCGACAGGATGACGTTGCGCGTGTGGCGAATGGGGTCGCCAGCGACCAGTAGCGGCGCCGCCTCGGTTCCGGTGAGGAGCGCAGGTAGCAGCGCCGCCGCGCGCACGGCGGCCCGTCCCCTCGGCGTCGCCGAGAGCAGCAGGCTCACGCTGAAGACCAGCGCGAGCGCGCCACGCGCCAGCAGCGCAGCTATCCGCCGCCAGCCACGCCGCTTGCCGCTAGTCGCCTGCGTGGGCGCACTCGTCGTCGGTTGCGTTCGCTCCATGACACTTCCCCACCTGCCTGCTTATCGCCTGCTCTTTACTGGCTACTACGCCTCCGAATGGTCGCACGTCACAGCGCCGCGTCAGCGCCAATGGTACACTCTACAGGCAGACGGGGCGCCCGCGTCGCCGGTTGACGCCATCGCTCGTTGTGATAGGAAGAGCGCAGCGGGCAGTGGACTCCAAAAGCCCCGCTCCTCGTGGGAGAGGGGTTGGGGTAAGGGTTGCGCGCACGACGACAGGATTTGAGAACAGCACGTGAGGAGGCGGCCAGGATGCGCTTGACGAAAGAGCGACGGGGGCCAGTGCTTGGGGCGGGGGCAGCGCTGCTCTGCCTGGCGGTCATTATTGTGGCGCTGACGCAGCCGTGGCGAGCTTCGCCCGCCAGCCATCCAACGGCAACGCAGACGGTAGGCGCCCACGCAACTACTCCGCCTGGCGTCGCCATCGCGGCGAATGACTACTCCGCGACACTCGCCGCCGCTCAGCGCGAGGCGGCCATCCAGCAGACGGCGCAGCAGGATATGGCAGGCATGACGCTGGACGAGAAGCTTGGCCAGATGTTCCTGATCGAGACCTATTACAAGACGTGGACGCCCGACATCGCCAATATGGTCGTCGGCATGCACGCCGGAGCGCTCATCATCTACGGCAAGAATATGCAGGACCCCACCCAGCTGCATGACTACATCGCCAGCATCCAGGCGCACGCGAGCATCCCGCTGCTGGTGACGATGGATGAGGAAGGCGGGCTGGTAGATCGGCTAGGCTTCTACAAGTTCTTCCCGCAACTGCCGTCCGCCCAGTATCTCGGCGACTCCGGCAACCTGGCGCTGGCGACCCAGGCGGGCGACCAGGCCGCGCAGGAGATGCTGGCGATGGGCATCAACACCGACCTCGCGCCAGTCGTGGATGTGATGGGGCCGAATGGCTCGGTCGAGACGACGCGACTCTATAGCTCCAATCAGGCGACGGTCACGCGCTTTGCTGGCGCCTACATGGACGCACTGCAGAGCAACGGTGTGATCGCCACGCTGAAGCACTGGCCCGGCATCGGCGATGTTACGCAGGACCCGCACCTCACGCTGCCCAGCATTGACGCGCCCATGTCGCAGCTCGAAGCGCAGCACTTCGCCACGTTCCGCGCGCTGCTCTCGCACAACCCCGGCATGATTATGGTGACGCATGTGCTGGTAGACGCCGTAGACCCGACGATGCCCGCCACGCTCTCGCCGAAGATGGTCAATGGCATCCTGCGCGGCGAGCTAGGCTACAACGGCGTCGTGATGACCGATAGCCTCTACATGCAGGGCATCGCCGTTCGCTACACGCTGCCACAGGCAGGCGTGCTGGCGGTTATTGCGGGCGATGATCTGCTGGAGGGGGCGTATGACACCAACAGCATGGCGCAGATGATCGCGGCGCTCAAGGCCGCCATCGCCGACGGGCGGATCAGCGTGGCGCGCATTGACCAATCGGTGCAGCGCATCCTGGCGCTCAAGATTCGCTTCGGCATGCTGCCCCTGCGCGACTCACATCTTGTGAGCCACACGGCCAGCCATGCCGCGAGTGGGAACGTGAGCGGCGCGCTCGCGCTGTCGCAGCCGAGCGATGCGCGCCGCTATGGGCAGACCTTCGCCTGATCTCTCGCCCAATGCATTCGTGATCTCAGCCTGAACCACCCGGTCTAGGCCTCGGTGTGAACCGTGGAGAGGTCTACGCCAGAGCGCAACACCTTCTTGTAGATCGCTGCGCTCGACGCGGCGGACATGCCCGCCGCCTCATAGACATGGGTCGCGCCAGTCGGATTCTGGGCGTCTACGCCGAGCGCGACGACACGCATGCCATGCTCCCAGAAGGCGCGGAACGAGGCCCGCAGCAACGCGCTGGCCAGTCCCTGCCCACGCCACGCGCGCAACGTAGCGACGGTGTTGATAAATCCGTGGTCGGCGCGCATCAAACCAAGCGCCACGGCGGGAATCGTCCCATCATCCGCCTCGATCAGCAGCCAGAGCGATGGGTCGAAATCGGGACGCTTCGTGCGGCTAATCCACTCGTCGAACGCGCGCGGAATGTGATCCCAGTGGTCGGCGAAAGCGCTCTCCACTGTCTCGAAGACGGCGCGCTCATCCTGCCCTGGAATGAACGGCCGCAGATGCACGCCAGCGGGCAACGCGGGTTCGGCGGGTGGCTCGCTCAGTTCGATGCGCATCTCCCAGAAGACCCGCGCCAGGTGGTAGCCGTCGCGCTCCAGCAGGTCGCGCCCCGCCTGGTCGAGCAGCAGCACGCCGTTGGCCAGCGTCACCTCCGCGCCATCGGGGGCATTGGGCGCCAGCTCGCGGGCGCGCGCCTCCATCAGCCGCACGATCGCCGTCCCCAGCCCCCTGCCGCGATGGTCGGGATGGACGTAGCCATCGGCGATCAGCTTGCCGGAGCCTTGATTGGTCACCTCGCCATAGGCGACGAGCGAGCCATCCGGCGCGATGACCGACCACGTATCGCGCTCGATGTCGAGGTTCGCCCAGCCATCGCGAATATCCACCTCGGTGTAGCCGCCCGACGCGACCCCGAACGAGGCGTCGCACGCCGCAATCAGATCGAGGATGCCATGGGCGTCCTGATCGCGCGCATGCCGGACGCTGTACTCGTCCGGCAGCGTGACGCCATTGTACTGCGCCATACCCTACTCCTGTACATGCTCTGGGGCCTCGTGTATCCGACACAAAGCCCCACGGCATAGTAGCACAAGGCGCCTGCGACAGGGGAAGCGCACGCTTGCGGAGCAGCAGCGGAGCAGGGTTGAGATCACACGGCTGTGTTGCGTTCGCTGGGGGTACGCGACGCGGCGCGCCGCCAGGGCCACTCACCGGAGATCTCGACCTCCAGCGACCAGCTCAGGAAGGTTCGCACGACGACGATCAGACCGAGGACGCCGATGCTCACAAAGGTGGGATTGACCGTGACCGAGTGGACGATGTCGGCGGCGACGAGCAGTTCCAGCCCCAGCAGAATCGCCTTGCCCAGACCGCCACGCAATGCGCGATAGGCGTCCGCCCTGTTGCCGGTTCCGGTCCGACGATGCGCGACAGCGACGAGGAATGCGAGGAATGAGAGCAGCGTACCGATGATAAGCGCGAGGAGTCCCGCGACCTCGAAGCCTAGCTCGACAGCGCTGGTGATCGTCGTAAAGCTCATTCCATGCCTCCGCTGCCTCCGTACGACTCGATCCCTGCGCGATTCAGACTGAGCGCCGGGCAAGGCAGCTTCCAGATTGGCGCCGCATGAGCGGGCCAGCTACGTGTATCAACATTGGGCCAGAACGCAAGGATTGCGCCCAATTGCCAGCGCGGGCCTGGCGAGGCGCACTACGCGGTATCGCGCACATGCATGCTGCGCACTGGCATGGAATTCGCAAAGGATGTTCACCATGAGTTCGCGCAGCGCAGCGAAAGTGAGATCACATGGCCAAATCGGGAAATAACGGGCAAGCGCCTGAGCATGAAAAGTCTACAGCCGCGCGCATCCTGGTGATCAATGATACGCAGGAAATCCTGGACGCCTTCCGCGACATCCTGGAGGAGGAGGGCTATGAGGCGCTGCTCTACTCGTATACCTTCACCAATGTACAGGACATCGAACAGCTCAAACCAGACCTCATCATCCTGGACTATCTCTTCGGGACCGAGAAGTCGGGCTGGCAAACCCTCCAATTGCTCAAGATGCACCGCTCGACTGCGCAGATCCCGGTGATCGTCTGCACTGCCGCCACCCGCGAGGTGCGTGAGATCGAGGGCTATCTCTCCGCGCATGATATTCAACTCGTCGCCAAGCCCTTCGACATTGACGATCTGCTGGACGCCGTGAAACGCGCGCTGGTCGCCACAACCTATAGCGCTAAGCTCATGCTGGACCGCGCGAAAGCGCCAGGCGAGCAGGATGGCGCCGAGTAAGCGCTGGCTGGCGGTGAAAACCACGCCTGGAGGGCGGCAAGCCGCTGCGAAACCCGCCTGTGCGGGAGTAACTGCCAGCCGGGGCGTCGCTCCCTCAGCCCCCAGGGTGTGATGGAGTGGCTGCACACATATCTCCTCCGCTGGTTGCTCACTCGCGCTATAATGGCTGAGGCCATACCTGCTGCCCGATTGTCATCGGCGGGGTATCGTGGAATATCGAGGAGGGAGAGCGCATGCGGTGTCCGCAGTGTGGGCGGGAGACGCCACCGGGCGCATATTGTGGTTATTGCGGCGCGCGGCTGCCCCACGAGGCAGGAGGAGACGTTCCGCCGGTTCACGGCGGGCGACTACGCGCACACGCCTACGCCGCCGACCCGCGCGAGTCGCTGTTTACGCCCGCCCTCATCTCCACGTTTTTTCCGCACCTTTCGCCACGCCGCGCGAATCTGGCGCGCTGGCTGCTGATTATCGGCGTACTGGTGGCGCTAGGGGTTGCGCTCGGACGCTATGCGCCCGTGGCCATCGTGCTCGGCGCGGTGCTGCTGCCCGTACTCTACCTGCTGTACTTCTATGATGTCGCCATCTATGAGGATGAGCCGGTAATCGTACTGGCCGGCACCTTCATCGCCGGGGCTGTGCTGGGCGCCGCCGTCAGCCTCGCCTTCTATCGCACGCTGATCGGGGAACGCGCGCTCAGCCTGCATGCTGGCTCCTCGACCAGCTTCATCCTGTTGAACGCCGTCGCATTGCCGCTGCTGGGCCAACTGCTGATGCTGGTGGGGCCACTCGCACTCTACGTCCTGCGCCCGCGCTTCAGTGACATCCTCGACGGCCTCGTCTTCGGCGTGGCGTCGGCGCTGGGGTTTGCGGCGGCGCAGAGCGTCGTCTATGCCTGGCTCATCATCACTGGCCCGCTGCAGCGCGGCGGCGGCCTCTTCGATTGGGCGCTGCCCACGTTGCGCGTAACACTGCTCACGCCGCTGCTCTATGCCGCCGCCACTGGCCTGATCTGCGCCGCGCTCTGGCTGCGCCGCGATCCGCGTATACGCCAGCGCCCGCGCATGCTCGCGACCTCGCTGCCCTTCGCCATCGTGGTGGCCATCATCGGGCAGATCGTGCCGAGCCTGCTGACTGATCTGATTCCGGGGCAGGCGCTCTCATTTCTCTGGTATCTGCTGACCGCCGCCGCGCTGCTGCTGCTGGCGCGAATTGGTCTGCACCTGGGCTTGCTGGAGAAGGGCGCCGAGGCCGACGGGAACGTGGACCTCATCCGCTGCCCGACGTGCCAGCGCATGACGCCAGACCTCGCCTTTTGCGCGCAGTGCGGCGTCGCGCTGCGCGCCAGCTCCAAACGCGCGGCGCGGCGACTCCCGCCTGCGGCTGGTCCGGCTGCTGGCCCGACGGAAGGGGGCGCGCAATGAAGACGAGTACGCGATGGCCGCTGCATGGGCTGATACTGACTGTCGCGGCGCTGGCGCTGGCGCTGCTCGCCTGCGGTGGGCCAGTCCCCGTGGCGGAGAACACGCCGACGCCCTGCCCGGCCAACTGTCCGCCACCCGCGCGGAGCAGCTCGACGGGCCACTCGCTCTCGCTGAGCGGCTTCCAGTTCACCTATTTCGATCCCTGGACGGTTGACTCATCCGATAACCACAGCGTGACGTTGGTGGCGCAGACGCAGCTAGGGCAGGTCAGCGTGCTGATCGAGAGCGTCGCCGTCTCGTCGGGCGAGTCGAGCCAGCGCCTGCTGGAGAGCGCCGTGAACGACAACCTCAACTCCGGCCAGTTCACTGGCGCGCAAGATCAGGGGCCAATCAATGGCGCCGAGATCGGCTACGTCGCGGGCAGTGGCGAGGCCTTCGCCGCGACCGTCTCGCAGGCCAACGCGCCCGATCAGCCGGTGTATCTGGACTTCATGGCGAGTGTGCGCGGCTCGACAGGCATCGTCTTCATCGCGCTCAGCCCGCTTGACCCGAACAGTCCCGACCCCAGCATCGTGCCGAACCAGGAGTATGACCATCTGGTGAATAGCGTCGTATGGCAATGAGGCGCCGCGTCGTGTGGATGGCGCGCGAGCGAGTGAGCAGGAGCGAGGAGAGGGAACATATGGTGAGCAGGAGAGACAGCGCCACGCGCCGCCGCTGGGCGCTGGTTGGTCTGGCGCTCGGCGCCGTCGTCGTGGCGACGCTGCTCGTCAGCCTGGTCGCCTTCGCGCCGGTTGGGCGGATGTCGAGCCGACCGGCGCCGAGCCACCACGCCACAGCGCGCACGACCGCGCCCGTGCGACTTGGGCCGACCGATCCAGCGCGCGTCCTCTCGCTCGCGTTCCCGCTGCGTCGCCGCTCATCTGCTGAGCTGGCCGCGCTGCTCAGCGCTATCGAGAATCCTGCCTCGCCACAGTATCACCACTACCTGACGGCAGCGCAGTACGCCGCCGCCTTTGGGCCGAGCGAGGCTGAGCGCGACACGGCTCTAGCGACGCTGCGGGCGCTGGGCTTCACCGTCACCGCGACCGATGATGCTTCGGGGTTGGCGCAGGCGTCCGGCTCCGTTGGCAAGATCGAGGCCGTCTTCGGCGTCCACCTCTACGATGAGCGCACCGCCGACGGCGCCCAATATATCGCGGCCGATGGCATCCCACACCTGCCCGTTGCGCTGGCGGCGGTCGTCACCGGCGTCGTCGGCCTGGATACGCGCCCGGCCGTGCAGCGGCGCAGCCCGCAACTCGGACTCGCGCCGCAAGCGACCGGCGGTGGCGGGCTGGACCCCTCGGCGTTGCGCGCGGCCTACGATGTGACGCCACTCACCTCACAAGGACTGGACGGTTCCGGCGAGACCATCGCTATTGCTGAGATAGACCGCTTCCGCCAGTCGGATGTCTCGACCTATGACAGCGCCTTCGCCCTGACCACGCCAGATGTGCAGGTCGTCAAGGTCGCGGGTGGGACGACTACGACGAGTCCTGAGCCGGTCCTCGACATCGAGGTGCTGCAGGCCATCGCGCCCAAGGCGCAGATCATCGCCTATGAGAGCGGCTCCGATCTGGACAGCCTCGCGCAGATGTTCGACCGCATCGTCAGTGACAATCGCGCGCAGATCGTCAGCATCAGCCTGGGCGCGTGCGAGCTGGGCGTTGATAACTCCTCGGCCAGCGGCTTCCTCGACGCGCTCGATAGCGCATTCCAGCGCGCCGACGCGCAGGGCATGTCGGTGCTGGTCTCCAGTGGCGATTCCGGCGCCTATGGCTGCCAGGACAACCATCTCTCGGTGGACCTGCCCGCCGCCAGCCCGTTTGTCACGGCGGGGGGTGGCACGGCGCTCTTCCCTGGCGCCGACAATAGCTACGGCAGCGAGGACGGCTGGGAAGGTCCGCTGGAAGGCTCTGGCGGCGGTGGCGGCCTCAGCGTGCTCTACCAGCAACCCACCTGGCAGACTGGCCCCGGCGTCGTCAATACCTATAGCGATGGTATGCGGCAGGTCCCCGATGTCTCAGCCGACGCCGACCCGCTGACTGGCTACCGCATCTACTACTCTGGCGACAACGATTGCTCCGGCAATGACTGCTGGACGGTGGTCGGCGGCACGAGCGCGGCGGCTCCCTTCTGGGCAGGGCTGATCGCGCTGGCGAACCAGCAGGGCCATCGTAAGCTCGGCTTCCTCAATCCCGCGCTCTACGCCATCGGCGCGGCGGGCGCGAACGGTGGAGCAGGTTCGCCCTACCATGACGTGACCGCTGGCGGCAACCTCTACTATCAGGCGACCTCCGGCTGGGACTACAGCACTGGCTGGGGTTCCCCCGACGCCGCGACGCTGGTGGCGATGCTGCTGGCGCAGTAAGGCTGGCGATGCATTCAAGCAAGCGCCCGGAGCGATGGCTGCGGAGCAGGCGGCAAGGCAGCTATCGCTGTTGGAGTGTGATGACGAGCAGATGGGAGGCAGGCCAGATGGAGAAGTGGGAGTACATGTATGTTTGGACTACTAGCAACGGCGCTGTGACAGCGGTTAGTGGCAATTGGCTGCAACCGCCTGAGGGACAACGCTTGTTTTCGTACATCAACTCGCTGGACGACTAAGGGTGGGAACTGGCAACTTCAATCAGCCGGGGACGCGATAATGGAGCCGAATTAATCTTCAAGCGCCATAAAGCCTAGCTCACTGTGATTGACCCTTATTCCCGATGACGAGGTGGGGCCTTCTTGCGATTGCGGTGTTATATTATGGTTGCTTGAAGATGTCATGCCCGCCAATGCGTTCCCAGATGATATGCGGGCCTGGTTTGCCTGGAATCTCCTCGCCGTAGCGAAATAGCGCACGTCCATCGTGATACTCCCAGGTCAACTCCCAATAGCCAGGATGGCCCTCCAGCGGTTTCACACGCAGACTTTTGCGAGGCGTGCGGCCTGCAAGGATATCCTCGACAAACGCCTGTCGCGCAAGGCGAAACCGCCTGCGCTGCTCCCGATTCAGTCGTCCGTAGTCATTGAAGAATTGCGATGTGCCTTCATATGTCGGCATTCTCGCCTACTCGCTCGCATCCGCTGCGTCGGGCGGAAAAGCCATGCTGGCTTGCCGCTTCGCCTCAGCGATCTCTTCGTCTGTGTCGCCAAGCGCGCGTGAGAATTCGTCGGCATCATCGTAGACCACGCCGCTTGGCAGGCGATTGATGATCTCCGCAAGGAATGCTTGCGGATTGACCCCTTCGCGCTCAGCATTGCGCTTTACGACGGCGTACTGCTCATCTGAAAGCTCGATGATATGGCTCATGGCGCCTCACCTCCTGATTGCAGGTCGCCCTGTTGTATTTCTCTCACGCCTCACGCGCGTTCGGCGCCTACGGCCAAGCACAGTATACAGCGCCTCTCGCGCAGTCGTGCAGTTTGCGCAAGACGCATGGCAACTGTTCAGGCCGACTTGCGGCGGTGTAGCATAGAGGCATTGCAACGGAAGAGCGAATCACGGAGGAAGAGTTCTGAGATGTCGAGGATTAGGCTGACGGCCAATCGCTTACATCTCTGCGGCGAAATCGCCTGGCCGTACCTGCATACCTACGAAAAATACTCCAACTCGGCTCTGTGTGGCCGTATAGTCTTCTGGCAGTTCACCGATTACTCACTGTCCTGCTTTAGCCTGAATAGTCACGCCGCGTGGTTTGCAGCGCTTGTGGGCAGCATTCGCAGCAGGCTTGACAGCGCGACTACTATCAGCAGGAGGGCCGCTTGCATGACGATCTTCGACCTGCTCTTCCTGGCCTCGGCGCTGGGCTGTAGTCTTGCACTGATCGGCGCACTGGTCGCGCTGGCACGACGTCGCTGGCCGACCACCCGGCGTACGCTGCTCGGCCTGGGCGCCTATCTGCTGCTGTATGCGCTTGCGCTGGTCAGCGTCGCGGCGCTCAGCCCGCAGCGGACACTGGCGAGGGGCCAGGAACGTTGCTTCGATGACTGGTGTATCGCTGCCGTCGCGGCAGGTCAGCAGCCACGCATCGGCGCCGCGCCGATGACGGTGATGGCGCAGGGGTGCTTCGTTGTGGTGACAGTGCGCGTGACGAGTCATGCCAAAGCTATCAGCCAGCGCGAACTCGACACGCAGCTCACCCTGCTCGACGGCGCCGGGCGACGCTATGCAGTCTCAACAGCAGGGCAGCGCGCCCTTGATGCGACAGGGCTGGGCGGCCAGCCGCTCGACACGATGCTGGCTCCGTCGGGATCGTTCACCCATACCGCCGTGTTCGATGTTCCAATGGATGCTTCCCAGCTTGCGCTGGTCGTCTCGCATGACGCCTTCCCTGGCGTCCTCATCATCGGCGATGACCAGAGCCTGTTTCACCGTCCCACACTCATGCGGCTGAGCGGCGCGCCCTGAGCGCGGAAAGAGCGCGGAAAGAGCGCGGAAAGAGCGCGGAAAGAGCGCGGAGCCAAGGTTCCCCCTCGCCTCGCGGGAGAGGGGGCCAGGGGGTGAGGTCGCGCCTGGCGCCACCGCCAACACCTCAGGCGGACGTGTTATCAGTTCTGCGGCATGGGACAAATCGCGTCTTCACTTTCTCGCCTATTCCCTCTTTTTAGGAACGGAGACTCACTCAAAACTGTATGTTGACACATCATGCCTGCTATGTTACTGTTCATACTTGCAATGGCGATCTATTGAAACTAGAAATGAGAACGAGGTAGACACTGCCTGTCATGTCACACAATTATCCCACTGATTGTCAGCGGGATAATCTAAAATTGGAAGGAACAGGACATGCGAAGCGTCATCAAAGCATTCGGACTAGCGCTTACCCTGATGGTACTCCTCGCCACATTTGGAGGCACAGCCCTCGCATCTCCTCGAAATGCAGCGGGAAAGCCCACCACCGTGACCACAAGCGGTCAAGAGACGATCACACTCTCTGCAAGTGACTGCGCGAAACTCCAAGCTTCCTATCCTACCTAATGCGAACGACCCCAGGCTTTGCCATCCTATTCATGGTTGGACAGAAACAACGACGACAGCGGCGGTCAACGGTGCGGTCGCTGCAACGGGCTGTCCCAGCGGCACATCGCACTATCATGATTGGGTATCATGGCAAGCACTCTTCACTTGGGAGTTCGACCTTGATACGTCTTGGAATTGGCTTGGCGACTGCACGGTTCCCAGGCTGACGGCGGAATCATGCTACAACCGGTATCTCATTAACACGGTAATCAACTCGTCCAACTGCTACCACTATTACTACTATGGGTCGAGTTGGGTGAGTCAGGCAGCGGTCTACACAGTGAATTACACAACCAGCGTTGCCGGTGTAAGTGACACGTCATGGCAGTCTCAGCGCCGCGAGTGTTATAGTACCGCCTATAACGACTGTAATTGGACGGAATGGGTGGGCCAATAGTATGGCAGGCTTTCATTACGAACTCTTGATCTTCTTCGGCCTGATTTTCGCCGAAGTGGCCGTCGTCGTGGGGGTGGCGTACCTGATTGTGCGTTTTGTAGCGCGCATGGCGCGACGCGAACGCAACCACACGGGGGCGCCCCGCTAGGCCAATGAGAGACAGCGCGCCGAGGTCGTTGATGCTTCCCTGGCGCGCTAGCTGGCCGCAATGGAAACGGAACAGAAAGGCCCCTCTCCCGCCGCAGCGAGGGAGGGGTTGGGAGGGGGCAGCCCCTACGGTTTCACCTCGACGACTGGGGTTGCTAGCGCAGGCTTGGGCGCCGGCTTGGGTGGCGCCTCTGGTGAGGTCCCATTGACGCTCGCGGGCGCGTTGCGCTGCTGAATCCACCGTGGGGTCTTGCCGATCGGCGAGACGCCCGTGATGCGGCGGAAGGCGAAGATCATCAGGAAGGTCATCACCCAG